>JABHHM010000407.1 GCA_018671575.1 Methylococcales bacterium
AAAATCTGCATTCTCGGGCAGCCTCCTAGCATGAACAATAAATCAATAAAAACGCCATCACCCAATTTCCCTGAACAAACTCATATTTTAGTTGCCGAAGATGACGCAGTGAATCAGCAAGTGATTTCGGTAATGCTCAAAACACTGAATGTCTCCTTCACCATTGCAGATGATGGCATACAAGCATTAAACAATCTCAAAAAAAACCTATATAGCCTCGTCTTAATGGACTGCCAAATGCCCAACATGGATGGTTACCAAACCACTAAATATTATAGAGAATACGAAAAAGACCAGCAATTGAATCGAATACCGATCATCGCTTTCACCGCTTTCGCCATAGAAGGTGAAAAAGAAAAATGCCTGGATATTGGCATGGATGATTTCATGACCAAACCCGCAACAATAAAAACCATTGAACGAATGCTGACAAAATGGCTGATTGACTTACCTGAAACAAACAAATACCAGGCAGATTCTTTACTGACCAATATCAATGATGACAATATCGATGATTTAGGCATTATTGATCAGACAGTTTTTGATACTCTGCTATCATATATCGGAGCAGACTCTACGAATGAGATCATTGCTTTACTACTCAAAGAAACGCCAAAGCATCTCAACACCATCAATAACGCCATTCAACAACAAGACTACCAAACCATACAAAAAACTGCGCATCGTATCAAATCAGGCCCAGGAAATTTAGGTGCACTAAAATTTTCCAAACTTTGCGCCAATCTTGAATTAGACGCTAAAAACAACCATCATTATTCTGATATTCAACAAGCCTTTTCTAAAATAAATGAAGAATGGTTGTTATTGAAAAATCATTTTTCGTAACACTCCACCTTCAAACCATACTTGGCACATCTTTTGCTGAATTACTCATAAATCTATGAGTGTGTCAATTTTTTAACGCGCCGTTTATTTACAAACGCCATAAAAAAAAGTTGTCCACGATTAAACCTAAAATAATCAGTTAAATCGTAGCGAGAGTGTTCGACCTTCTCGGTAAGTTCAGCTAATTTTTTAGGTTAAAGCTGTGTTGAGTAGCTCGTCTGCTCAAACGAAACTTATGCCCTTGCGGTATAAAATTAATTTTAGGAGAATCAGGATGTTTGATGCTACAAACACGCCTTTAAACTCTTTGTTTGATACTGGCGGTGTAATAAACCAAAATACCAATCCAACAAAGACACAGGCAAACGATAACAATCATTTTAACAGCATGATGAGGCAGGAAAATAATAACATCAAGCAAGCCGAAAGAAACAATCATGAAAATGATCGTTCGATAAAACAAAAAAAAGAAGCCGATAATCTAAAACAGAAAAAGCAAGCCGAAACTAAAAAAGCGGTGGAAGAATCTGCAAAAAAAACAGCAGCAAAAGATAACGATAATTGGTTATTAAAACAAAATCCTCAACTCAATGAATTATTAAAAGATCCCTCCCTTAATGAAGAGGTTATGGTTGAATCTGATTTATCCGACAAATTAAAATCACCCGAAGAGTCTATCAACCAACTATTAGGACAATTACCCAACGCTGAAAAAGAACGCTTAATCTCTTTTATCAAGTCGAATCCTGACACCAGTATGGAACAATTGAAAAAAGAGTTTCCTGAACTAACCGAAAAAGTTGAAACACTTTTATCAGGCATCACCAACAAAGAACAAGTAGGCTTAATAAAAGAAATCAAAGAAATCAAATTTAAACCTGAGTCTAACCAAGCCTCCAAACTAAGCTTTTGGGAAACCATGGCAAAATCAAGTGATGAATTAAATGAATCCACCAAAGAATTTTTTAACAAAGGCGGAGAAAACTTATCGGGTGATGACAAATCAAATAAAAAAGACCAACTTTTTAATCCAGTTTTATTTAAAAACACACTGCAAAATGGCATTGAAAAATCATTGGACAAAACCACAACGGATTCTCAAACAGGTTTTCAATCAATCCTATCACGCTCGATGCCATTGATGAACCAACAACCACAATCCGCCATGTCAACCCAGTTAAATCAAACCGCCAGTGACAGACAAAACTATCAACTAGATGAAGTAAAAACACCTGTAGGCAAACCCGGCTGGGATAAAGATTTGGGTGCAAAATTAGTCACCATGGTCAACAAACAGGTTCAAACAGCTGAAATCAGGTTAAACCCCTTAAATTTAGGTCCCGTAAAAATCAATATTAATATGGAAAATGACCAGGCAGTTGTCATGTTTAACGCCCAACATGCACAAACGAGAGAAGCATTAGAAGCCGCTATGCCCAAATTAAAATCAATGTTTGAGAATGAAGGAATAGAATTAAAAGAATCCGAAGTCTCTGGCCAAGATTTTACCGCAGAGGATGATACAGCAAACCCGTACTCAGCCCAGCATTTTTCACAACAGCAAAATAATAAACAAGGTCACAATGAAGCAGATATTCATGAACGAGATCCACAAGAAGAAAACAGTGATGAAACAGTCGTACAATCCAGAAGCAATTTAATTATTGATGAATTTGCTTAGGGATAAATACGAAATAGAAGATCACATTAAAATATTGATTTTTTTAAAGAAACCACGAATTAAGGTAACACGCAATAAATAAACTACCCATATTGCGCAGGATTTTTGTTTGCCTTTGAGGTGCAAAAAAGGCGGACAAAAAAATTACTATGCCCTTTGGGTACAAGCAAGTTGGATGTTTATTTATTGCGCATCCCCTTATCTCAGATAATGATAGCTGGGCCGAAACTAATAACAGCCACATCTCATCCCGCTATAATTAAAAAATAATTGATGATTTCATTCATTTAACACTAAAATTGTTTTATATATAAGGTAATATAATAATACAAATTTAAAGTATCACAGAATTAAGGAATTAAGATGGCTGATGATGACCTAGATCTGGACGAACCAGAAACCAGTTCAAGTAAAAAAAAGATAATTTTTATAATCATTGGCGTATTATTACTCCTTGGTTTAGCAGGTGCTGGCACCTTCATTTTACTCAGTGACGACAAAGAAGAAACGACAAAAACACAAAAAGAAGGTGAAGAAACTGAGGAAACAGAAGAAAACACCGATGATGACACTGAAAAAGACGAAGACGAAGACGATGATGAAAATAAAGTAAAAAAAGAAGCCATCTACTTCCCTCTTGACCCTGCTTTTGTCACTAACTTTCAAGGAAAAAGCTCCGCACGCTATTTACAAATCAAAGTCGAAGTCATGACCAGAAGCACTGAAGCCATCGAAGCCATGAAAAAACATAGCCCAATGATACGAAATAATTTGCTCATACTCTTCAGCGGTCAAAAAGCCAAAACATTAAGAACAATTAAAGGCAAAGAAGCGTTACGTAGTGCTGTTTTAAAAGAAATCCAGAAAATTTTAGAAAGTGAACTTGGAAAAGCTGAAGTAGAAGCCGTCTATTTTACCAGCTTTGTCATGCAGTGACCTAAACAATGTCTGTCAGCGACTTATTATCTCAAGATGAAATTGATGCGTTACTACACGGTGTAGACAGTGGTGATGTTGAAACAGAGGGAGACGAGCCACTTGATGACGGCGGCGCACGAAATTATGATTTTGCCAGCCAGGACCGTATTGTTCGTGGTCGCCTACCCACATTAGAAATGATCAACGAAAGATTTGCACGTCATTTCAGAATCAGCCTGTTCAACATGCTGAGACGAACCGCTGAAATTTCAGTGGGTGGCGTACAAATGCTGAAATTTTCAGAATATATCCACAGCTTGTTTGTTCCAACCAGTTTGAACATGGTAAAAATAGAGCCCTTACGAGGAACTTGCTTATTTGTCATTGACCCAAACCTTGTTTTTACCGTGGTAGAAAGTTTTTTTGGTGGTGACGGACGCTTCCATACAAAAGTTGAAGGTCGTGAATTCACTTCCATGGAAGTTCGCATTATCCAAATGATCTTGCAACAGAGCTTTAAAGACCTTAGAGATGCTTGGAAACCCGTATTACCCGTTGAATTCAAATATGTCAGTTCAGAAGTAAATCCACAATTTGCCACCATTGTCAGTCCAACAGAAGTGGTCGTGGTTTGTACCTTTCATATTGAACTTGAGGGTGGCGGTGGTGATTTACACATCACTCTGCCTTACTCAATGATTGAACCAATAAGAGACTTACTGGATGCGGGCGTTCAAAGTGACAGAGGCGATACTGATGAACGTTGGTCACATGCCTTACATGATGAAATAAAAACAACAAGCATCGGATTAAACAGCACTTTTGTAGAAGTAGGTTTGACCTTGAATGATTTAGTCAACATGAAACCTGGCGATGTCATTCCAATTGACATGCCTAAATCCATATTAATAAAAGCAGAAGAAGTTCCTTTGTGCAGAGCCCAATTCGGAGTTTCAAATGGCTACAATGCGTTTAAAGTAACCGACTGGATTGACCGACCAAAAGTAGAAAAATTATAAAAAAAAGTGGTAATAGTTAAATGAGTGATGCAAATAATGTAATGGATGATTGGGCCGCGGCAATGGCTGAACAAGACACTGATGAGAGCACTGGAGATACTGGTGGTGGTGGTGGTGGCGGTGACGATGACTGGGGTTCTGCTTTAGCCGAACAAGCAACGGGAGAAGCCAGTGCAGAAAGAGCAGAATTTGACAACCTTGAACCAGAAACCTCTCAAGGCATACAATCAGATTTAAGTTTAGACCTTATCCTCGATGTTCCTGTGACAATTGCCATGGAAATAGGTCGAACTAAAATCAGCATTCGAAACCTTTTACAACTAAACCAAGGTTCGGTAGTAGAGCTAGATCGTTTAGCAGGTGAACCGATGGATGTACTGGTTAATGGTACTCTTATTGCCCATGGTGAAGTGGTGGTGGTCAATGAAAAATTTGGCATTCGTTTAACTGATGTTGTCAGTCCATCAGAGCGAGTGAAAAAATTAACATAACCCCAATTAAACCTATATTAAGGTATCTCATCATATTAATTAATATTGTAATCACTGCCTTTTTTTTAACCCCACAAGCATTTGCTTTCGGTGAAACCAATGTAAAACAAATAGACCAATTGGCATCCGAAAAACTTTTTCAGGTCAGCTATAGCTTAGTAATTGTTATAGCAATTATTTTAACCATTAATTGGCTATTTAAAAAATATGGTCAAATACCAACCATCAAAAAAAACAAATCCATCAAGCTATTGGACACACTCAGTGTTGGCGTAAGAGAAAAAGTTATCTTAATTGAAGCAGAAAACCAACGTTTTTTACTCAGTGTGACTTCCAGCAGGATAGATAAACTACATGCATTTCCTAAAGACTTACATGATCATCAATCGATAAAGTCTGAAAACAAGGAAATTGACAATGAAGAGCCATCACCATGACTGACAACCTAAAAAAAAATATTAACTTAATCAAAAAAAAATTGAGTTCATTTGAATGCAATCCCAAATATAGTTTTTTCTTTAAAATATTGATCTGTGCCCTTGTTTTTATTCCTTTTAATTTTGCCATGGCCAGTCCAGAATTTGAAGCCATAAAAATATTGCCCACCAAAGAAGGCGGGCAAAGTTACACGGTTACTTTGCAAATTCTTGCATTAATGACCTCCTTTACCTTTTTGCCTGCATTTTTAATGATGATGACCTCTTTTGCCCGAATCGTCATTGTTTTAAGTTTCATGCGTCAGGCACTTGGCACCATGCAAACACCCTCCAATCAAATCATCGTTGCCCTGTCACTGTTTCTAACAATGTTTATTATGGGCCCCGTATTTGATCGTATACACAGTGATGCAATACAACCTTACCTTGATGAAAAAATTACCTTTCCACAAGCTTTTGAAAAAGCAGCCATTCCGATGCGAAGCTATATGTTAAAACAAACTCGTGAATCGGATATCGCTCTATTTTTAAGGGTATCAGGTAGAAATAAGCCCATTAACACACCTGATGAAATTCCTTTCACCATACTGATTCCTGCCTATTCTATCAGTGAATTAAAGACCGCCTTTCAAATTGGTTTTTTAATTTTTATCCCATTTTTAGTGATTGATCTGGTGGTGGCCAGTACCTTAATGGCCATGGGTATGATGATGTTATCTCCCATGATGATTTCATTGCCTTTTAAACTCATGTTATTTGTCATGATTGATGGCTGGAGTTTAATTATCGGCACCTTAACTTCAAGTTTTTATTTAGGTCCTTAGGAGTTTATTATGGATGAAGGAATGATCATTGATCTTGGACAACAAGTCCTACAACTGGTTGCCATGTTACTAGCACCGATAATGGGAACTTCCATGATTGTCGGCTTATTAATCAGTATGTTTCAAGCGGCCACCCAAATTCAGGAAATGACATTAACATTTGTTCCTAAACTGGCAATGGTTGGTGGTGTACTGGTTATTTCTGCACCATGGATGCTGGATATGATTACAGGCTTCACCATTGGCTTATTTGAAAGAATTCCTGACATGATAGGATAGCTGATAATGCCAGCATTTTCTAATCACCATGGTTGAATATTACGAAAGTGAATTGATGAACCTCATTGCCACTTACATGTGGGCTTTGATGAGAGTAGGCACAATGCTGATGGTGATGCCCATCTTCAGTGCCAAAGGTTTACCCAACAATATCAAACTTGGCATCATCATTGTTATCACTGCAGCAATGATGCCCGTCATTCCAAAAGCTCCCGACATCAATTTACTTGGACTAGAAATGGTTTTAATCAGTGGCCAGCAGATATTGATTGGTGCAATGATTGGTATGATCATGCAAATGGTTTTTAATGCTGTTGTTTTTGGCGGCCAAGGCATTTCTACCAGCGCGGGCCTCTCATTTGCCAGCATGATGGATCCCGCCAGTGGAGAAACAGTTCCCGTTGTTGCCCAATTATTGGTTATACTGACCACTCTTTTATTCATCACCATTGATGGGCACCATATCATGATCGAAATGATTGCCGAAAGTTTTACAACACTCCCTATTGGGCTTCAAGGCATAGCCCGAACAGACATTACCGACGTTGCCAATTGGGTCACTAAAATATTTGCAGGCGGTGTGGTTCTTGCATTACCTACCATAGGCGCCATTTTAATGGTCAACGTAGGTTTTGGAGTAATTACTAAAGCATCACCACAAATCAGTATTTTTACCATTGGTATTCCCATCACCATTTTTTTGTCCTTTATGATTATGTGGGTCACACTACCAAGCATGATGAATCAGTTTTTAAATATGGTTGAATCCGCATTTGAAATCATTCGTGCCATCATCGTAGCAAAACAAGGATAATCCTAAGGTAACGCGCAATAAATAAACTACC
>JABHHM010000232.1 GCA_018671575.1 Methylococcales bacterium
AAAATAGTTATGTAGAGCGACTACACGCCTATTTTTGTAACAAAAAAGACAAACAAAATTTCTGCGCAATATGGGTAGTTTATTTATTGCGTGTTACCTTATATAACGATTTTTTTCTATTATCAAGATTTACTCAACCCTGGATTGAGTAATCTTTAATTTACCAATAATTTGTTCAGCATGATCATTTTCTACAAAAGTCTCATCCATTTCTTGAGCTGAATAAATCAGCCTTAAAAAAAACGTATTATCATTCACTTGCCTGAAAATAAAAGAGGGTATTAATGCACATTTATCTGGGTAGTGATAAAACTCCAATGCTTTTGCTTTGTCACCAACAATAATTTTGCCTTCAGTTGCACCTAATCCGTGTTTGGCAGAGATCAGTGGCGAAAGGAGTTCGGTATGTTGAATGGTTTTACTTTTAAAGTAGAATTTTTCATAGTTCGTACCACCATTGTGAGCCATAAAAAACAATGAATCAATGTCCCATTGTTTGGGGCAAAATGTCAGGATAAAGGGGTGAATGGTTTGAATATTTCTTCGACTTAATTCAATGGTCTGATTTAAAATGAGTGATTGTTCTGTCAACTCGTGACAGGTTTTAAAATCTGTTCCAGATGAGTGAGAAAAGCTGGATTGAATGACCTGTGAACTATCCTGTTTAAAATAATCTGCATCAGATTTATGGAGGTTGGTTAACTTGTGTTTGCCTGGCTGACAGATGAGGCTGTGTCCTGAGAAAAAATCAGCTCCTAGGGAAATGTCATCATAAAACCCATGAGTCAATGTACCGAATAATGGCGTATTTGAATAATTTTTTAAAATAAATTGATCAATGGATAAACCTTTGTAGAGATTAAATTTGATCTGTAACGATGAGTTTTCAAGTGTTATGTATTTTTTATTCTGGTGGGAAATGGATTGACTACTAGAATTCAGCGGAATGTTCGTTTGATCTTTTAAATTTAAATGGGACAAATCATGGCAAAAAGTTTTCCATCTGTTTGTTTCGATATGGGTTCTAAAATCACTAGACCAGAAATAACACGATTGTTTTAAATCTTTATCGGTCGGTTTACCTGCCTCATTGATATTTTTCAACAGGCGATAACACATTGTATTAATGTATAAATCATTTCGACCCGTCAATGCCCATCGATTGATATTGTATTTTTCTTGTTTTTTTACAGGTATCGGTTGTTCTGGAGATTCCAGAAAAATAGCGGTTTTGGTTTTTAGGCTTTCGGCATAAAATGCCAAAATTTCAGAGGGTAATTTGTGTTGGAAATTGAGTTGGCTAGAGGTTTTGTGGAATAGTGTTTTAAGTTGTTGCCACTCCTCATTTGAATAGATGGCTTCAGTTTGATACCGACCTGGACGAAAACCATATATTTCTGCATCATTGGCATAAAAAGGTAAGCAACCATCATCGACAGATTCCAGTGAGCTGAAATAGTCAAAAGTTTCCTCCTCAGTATCTTCCTGATGAACAAACCGTTGGATTTTTTGGAAAATAATAGAGTCTGCCCAAAGCAGTGGTAGGCGTTGTCCTGCGGAACTTAAAACCTGAGGATAAAAGCGGGTTTCCGCAGGCCACTCTTTGTGAAACATTCTAGGGTTGTTCCATTCCATGATAACCGCTTGATAGTCTTGTTGTATATAGTGTTCCAACACTCCAGATGAATAGGCCATCTCATTAATTAAGGCAATTGTCGGATGAATGCCAAGAATTTTTTGATAGGTTTGGATTCCCAGTGTTTGATTTGCCTGGTTGACTTGAGCAGGAACCAATGGACCAATTATTTGAGCATAACCACTGCCAATGAGTTCACATTTTTTTGCCAGACACAATTGCTTGAATTCATTGATCCAGCGAGGCTCAAGATTGTTAATGATTTCCAGTGTAACGCCTGAACATTCAATGCCGATCGGAATACCTGATTGAACCAATTCTAATAAGGGCCAATAGCAATTGTTGATGACAGTGATTCTTTCATGTTCTGGAATGGATGAAAACATGAGGTTTAGGTGAAAAATAGAATAGTGTTGCATTATTAGTCTAATTGACAGAGGTTTTTTAGTTGGCTATAGTCATGTTCAAATATTAACATATGATCCTAAATAAATCAGTTGAATCTACGACGAGCTCCTAGGAGCTTGTCCGAAAACGCATCTTTCCGCCAACTCTGCGTTAAAAATGGTCTCGAAATGCTCATTTACACACGTAAACTACGCTTTTTCGGCAATTTTATGCCTTGATTTGACGAAAATCTGAGTTCTCGGACAGCCTCCTCGGAGGCTGATTAATTTAGGATGCTACCTGACGAGTGGGAAAATATTATAATGAATGCTGAAACTGTTTTAAATATAGATCCCCATGAAGTTTCAAAATTTGAAGAGCTTGCCTCACGTTGGTGGGACCCCAATAGTGAATTTAAACCATTACATGACATCAATCCCCTGAGATTGCATTATATTGAATCCAGAGCAAATATTAGCGGAAAAAAAGTGCTTGATGTGGGTTGTGGCGGTGGTATTTTATCTGAAGGTATGGCAAAAAATGGCGCCAAAGTAACGGGTATTGATGCGGGAGCCGCACCTATTTCTGTGGCTAAACTGCATTTGCTGGAAAGTAATGTTGAGGTGGATTATTCACAAATTACTATTGAAGAATATTGCCAGCAACATGAAGCTGAATTTGATGTGATTACCTGTCTTGAAATGTTAGAACATGTACCTGATCCAGCGTCAGTCATCCAGTCATGTAAAAAATTATTGAAACCAGGTGGTGATTTGTTTCTTTCTACCATCAATCGCAATGCAAAGTCTTATCTTTTTGCCATTGTTGGGGCAGAATATTTATTAAAAATGTTGCCCAAAGGAACACATGACTACGAGAAATTTATTCGCCCTTCAGAATTGGCCTTTTGGGTTAGAGAAGCAGGGTTTGTTGTATCAGATATCTCTGGAATGACTTATAATCCACTCACTAAGCTCTATAAAATTGACAATAATGTGGATGTTAATTATTTAATGCATTGTCAAAATTAGTTTTAGATAACACGCAATAAATAAACTACCTATATTGCGCAGAAATTTTGTTTGTCTTTTTTGTTACAAAAATAGGCGTGTAGTCGCTCTACATAACTATTTTCGTAACAAAAAAGACGAACAAAAGAGCCAGTAAGATGGGTAGTTTATTTATTGCGAGTTGCCTAAGGTAACGCACAACAAATAAACTCCTCATATTACGCAAATTTTTTGCTCGTATTCTTTGTCATAATAATAGGCATGTAGTCGCTCTACTCAACTGTATTTGTGGCAAAGGAGACGGACAAAAAGGCCAGAAATATGGGTCGTTTATTTATTACGAGTTGCCTAACAGCCAAAACTTTATTACTTTGCTAAAAAATCATCATATTCAAAATATTGGAAAAATAATTCAATGACAACATCGATCGAAAATGAATTACAACGCCCCGCCCCAGTCACGTTTTGGGAAGCATTTCTTTATTGGCTAAAACTGGGATTCATCAGTTTTGGAGGGCCTGCTGGTCAAATAAGTATGATGCATCAGGAATTGGTTGAAAAACGTCGTTGGATTTCTGAACATCGTTTTTTACACGCACTTAATTACACAATGGTACTTCCAGGACCCGAAGCCCAACAGTTAGCCACCTATATTGGCTGGTTAATGCATGGTGTTTGGGGCGGTATTATTGCGGGTTTCTTATTTGTTTTACCCTCACTATTTATCCTCAGTGGACTCACCTGGATATACTTATCGTACGGTAATGCTCCTATTGTAGAAGGTTTTTTGTACGGCATTAAACCAGCAGTTACTGCGATCGTTGTATTTGCTGCTTATAGAATTGGCTCC
Organism: Methylococcales bacterium; assembly: GCA_018671575.1. Taxonomy (GTDB): domain Bacteria; phylum Pseudomonadota; class Gammaproteobacteria; order JABHGC01; family JABHGC01; genus JABHHM01. The sequence goes on from JABHHM010000232.1 coordinate 3,884, forward strand.
AGAGCATTAGGTAATAACATACTCAGAGCCATGGCTGTGATGGCATTTATCGCTATTTTTGCTCTTGGCATTCCATTTCCCTACATTGTTTTAATCGCAGGTTTATTTGGTTACATTGGTTCACGTATTGCACCTGAGCAATTTAAAGCTGGTGGACATCATGGCGACGGCAAAGATACTTATGGACCAGCCATTATTGATGATGACACCCCCATTCCAGAACACGCTCAATTTAAATGGAGTCGAGTTTTCATGTTTGCGTTTGTCGGACTCGCTATTTGGGGCATTGTCATGGCGGCTTTAGCAACAACCTATGGCTGGGAAGGCACACTCACACAAATGGGCTGGTTTTTTACCAAAGCAGCTTTGGTCACATTTGGTGGTGCCTATGCTGTCTTACCTTATGTTTATCAAGGTGGCGTTGAGCAGTATGCCTGGCTAACGGGCACACAAATGATTGATGGTCTTGCGCTGGGAGAAACCACACCTGGCCCACTAATCATGGTTGTCGCTTTTGTTGGATTTGTTGGTGGCTGGACTAAAGAACTATTTGGACCTGAAATGCTTCCTTATGCAGGTTTTGCCGCAGCCAGCGTAGCCACACTATTTACATTTTTACCATCATTTCTGTTTATTCTACTGGGGGGTCCTTCCATCGAAGCAACCAGACATGATGTTAAATTTACAGCACCCTTAACGGGTATTACTGCAGCAGTGGTCGGTGTGGTACTTAATCTTGCCGTGTTTTTTGCCTACCATGTACTCTGGCCCAAAGGTTTTGAAGCTCAATTTGAATGGTTTTCTGCCATCATTGGTGGCGTGGCTTTTATTGCCCTATTTAAATATAAAATTGGCATTGTCAAAGTCATAGGTACGTGTGCAGTCATTGGACTGGCATACACTCTGGTGATATAAAACCATGAGTAAAACTTTCTTATATCGATTATTTGGCATAGGCAAAATTCCTCAAAAAGAATTCACTAATCTTAAAAATGAAGGCATTTTATTACAAGAAGAAGGCATTTCTGGAACAGTTATATTAACCAACTTTCGTGCCCCAGGAAAATATTTTAGCAAAAAACTCTCATGGTTTAGTGGCTCTATTGTACTCACGCATCAACACATTTTAGCATTCAGATTTTCTAAAATAATGATTGGGCTTAGCTGGAACGAACCATTATTGAAACAATTAAATTGTTATATTGATGACAAATCACGTTTTTGTATTACTTATGATGCTTCCGTATTTGATGACAAATGTTCTGGTAATATAGAACTCAGATATTCCAGTGATCAATCAGACAAATTATTAAAAATAATAACTGAAAAACTTGCCTAAAAACTTATAGCAAAACAATAGATCACTACCAGGAGGCTATCCGAGAATGCAGATTTTCGTCAAATCAAGGCATAAAATTGTCGAAAAAGCGCAGTTTACGCGTGTAAATGAGCATTTTGAGACCTTTTTTCCTCGGTACCCCCTTGAGGGGTGAACGCAGAGTTGGCGGAAAGATGAGTTTTCGGACAGCCTCCTAG
>JABHHM010000409.1 GCA_018671575.1 Methylococcales bacterium
AACTGGCCAATAAAAACATAAACGGAGTGACCTGATATTGCTTACAATGTGATTCGAAAAGTGACCATTGTGAGATTTCAAATTGTTTTTGACAACTTGACCCTTGGTATCGCATTTGTGATGGGCGAGGGTAGTCATGAGGTAGATTAAGTATTTCAATATCCTGGCAATGATTTTTCCAGAATGTCAGTTGTTGTTTGAGTGAATTACCTTGAATGAGTTGTCGTTGCCAACTGGCATAGTCAGCATATTGAATGGTTAGTTCCTGTAGTGGTGATGTCTTATTGTTTGAATAGGCCTCATAGATAGAGATAAATTCTTGTTGAAACAATGCCATTGACCAACCATCTGCAATGCTGTGATGAAATGTCAGCATTAAGTAAGTTTTATGTCTCGAGGACTTAAGTTCCGTTCGAGTAGATGAGCTACTCAACTCAGCTTGATCATGGGGTTTGGATAATAATGTTGCCCGAAAAAAAGTTTGACTGTTTTGTTTGAAACATCGCTTTAATTCTTGCTGAATAATAGGTTGTATGTCACCTTGAAAAGTTTTATTTTTTAAAGAAAAACAATCCACGGGATTAATGATTTGTTGAGTTTGTTCATTGACCGAATGATAACTGGTTCTGAGAATTTCATGTCGACGAACAATCTCTAATAAAGTTTTGTCAATGTGTTCACTGTTGACATCATCTAATAGCTCAAGGGTGACGTGAATATTATAAGCAGAATTATCAGGATCTAAACGATTTAACCACCAGAGTCTGGATTGAGAAAATGACAATGGTAATGGTTGATTTCTTGATACAGTGACAATATTGCCTTGAGTTTTTATCTTGCCTGGCTGTTTGATTAAATCATCAATCACTTTGGCTAATGACGTTATATTGTCATTTTTAAATAATTGGGTCAGTGGCAATTCTATTTCAAAGTGTTGCCGAATTCGTGCAATGGCTTGTGTTGCTAATAAAGAATGTCCGCCCATATCAAAAAAACTGGCATGGGTACAGATGTCTTTAACTTGTAATAGTTGTTGCCATTGTTGACATAAAGTTGATTCAATTTGGTTGTTAGGTGTTTGAAAATGATCGCTTGATTGAATTGACGGTTTGGGTAGTGCTTTGCGATCTAACTTACCACTGGGTGTTAATGGTAATTTGTCTAACATGATGAATTGTGACGGTACCATATAGGCTGGTACTCTTTTAGATAATTCATCTTTAATTGCTATTTCAATGGAGCTGTCTTGTGTATTTCCTGTAACAATGTAACCGATCAGTTGATCGTCAATGACTTGAATAGCACTGGACTTAATGAGCTGACATTGTGATATCAGTGATTCTATTTCACCCAATTCAATGCGCAGACCGTGTAATTTAATTTGGCTATCCATGCGACCGAAATAATAGAGTTCAGACGCATCATTCATCGACACCAAATCACCTGTTTTATACATTTTTGATGATTTTTCGGAGCGTCCTATTTCATCAATAAATACTTTGTCATTCAATGTTGAGTTATTGAGATAACCTGTGCCAACACTGATTCCTCCAATACAAAGTTCTCCAATAAAGCCACGAGGTAAGCACTGATTAAATCGGTCAACAACGTATAAATTAACCTGATTAATGGCTTTGCCAATGGGGATTGCCGATTGACTGAACTGTGTTGGATCAGCAATCTTATAATAGCTGGCAATATCGGTACATTCTGTTGGCCCATAGGAATTAACAATCTGTCCTTTAAATTGTGCATTATTCAACAATGTTTGGCATTGATTGAGTTGAATGCTTTCACCACCAAATATCAAATAACGTAAATTGGAAAATTCTGTTAAATCATGATCGGACAAATTAAGTAATGGATAAAACATGCTGGGTGCACAGTTAATCAGCGTTATATTATTGTTCTGTAAGGTCTGTTGGATGTCTAATAAATCGAATTCACTGTGCTGAGGAAATACTATTGTTGCGCCAGACCAAAGTGGCGTCAGCAGGTTCTTTTGAGTCAGATCAAAACTAATGGAGCTGATGACTAATAGCTGATCTGTTGTCTGTAGTTGAAAACATTGTTGGTACCATTGCAGAAGATTGATGACAGATTTCTGATAAATCGAGGTGGCTTTGGGTTGCCCCGTTGAACCTGATGTGTAAATCGTATAAGTAATGGCATTTTCTGTGGTTGCTAATTCAGGATTTTGCGTGTTTTCTTCAGTAAAATTTTCGGCTAAATAATTGATGATTAAACTGTCATCATTTTGTAAAGTGATCGGTAATGAGTCGTGACAAATGATGACTTTGATTTGGCTGTCATCAATCATGAATTTTAAACGATCTTCAGGGTAGTTTGGGTCTAATGGTAAATAACTGTTGCCTGATTTCAAAATGGCTAGAATAACGGTAATGACATCGATTTGACGATGCATAAACAAGCCGATTTTATTTTGTTTGATCTGCTTTTTAATCAGATAATGTGCGAGTTGATTGGCTTTTAAGTTGAGTTCAGCATAATGAATGGATTGCTTGTTCTGAATAATGGCAAGATTGGTTGGTGTTAGTTGTACTTGATTTTCAAAAGGTTGGACAATACTTTCGATGGTTTGCTCATTAGGCTTTCCTATGTCTCTGGCATCTAATTCATTAGGCAATAAAATAGAAAGATCATTGATTTGTTTGTTATTCGATTCAATGACCTGCTGTATTAAATGTTGTAAGCGTGATAATAGTTGATTGTCTTCAAAGTTTGACTGATTATAAACGATCTTTAGATTAAATGTTTGTTCAACGGTTTTTTCAATAATCAGATGAATTTTATGGTTTATAAATGAGCTTTTATAGTCCATCGAAACTATTTTATCATTGAATATGA
>JABHHM010000250.1 GCA_018671575.1 Methylococcales bacterium
AAAGCTGAAAAAACATTGGAAGATATTACAGAAGATACTTGGTGAGCTTCCGGTAAGCGTGCGTGACAGTATTCCATTATTATAATTAAATAGCTTTCCTTTTCTGATAATAGTATGGAAAGCTATTTAATTATAATAATGGAATACTGTCACGCACGCTTACCGGAAGCTCACCAAGTATCTTCTGTCATATCTTCCAATGTTTTTTCAGCTTTCCAACCAATTTCTTTTTCTGCAAATCCTGGATCGGCATAACATTCTGCGATATCTCCAGGTCGTCGAGCTACGATTTGATAAGGAATGCTTTTGCCCACTGTTTTTTCAAAGGCTTTGACCATTTCTAAGACGCTGTAACCTTGTCCTGTTCCTAAGTTATAGGTGACTAAACCTGGTGATTGAGACAGTTTAGCCAATGCTTTAACGTGGCCTTTGGCTAAATCGACTACATGGATATAATCTCTCACTCCAGTACCATCAGGAGTGTCATAGTCATTTCCGTAAACAGATAATTTCTCCAGTTCACCAATGGCAACTTTAGAAATATAGGGAATTAAATTATTCGGGATTCCATTGGGATCTTCGCCAATCAAGCCTGAATGATGAGCGCCAACGGGGTTGGAATAGCGTAATAATGCAATATTCCAAGTGTTATCAGAAAGATATAAATCTCGACAAACATCTTCAATAATTAATTTTGAGCGTCCGTAGGGATTGGTGGCAGATAATGGGAAATCTTCTGTAATGGGGACTGTGTGAGGGTCTCCGTAAACTGTGGCAGAGGAACTAAAAACAAAGTTTTTAACATTAAACTCCTTCATGACTTCAAGTAATACAAAAGTTCCCGTGACATTATTGGTATAATATTCCAATGGTATACCAACAGATTCTCCAACGGCTTTAAATCCTGCAAAATGAATTACCGCGTCAATGGTATGGTCAGTGAATATCTTTTTTAAGGGTTTTCTGTTTAACACATCCAAATGATAAAAAATAACTTCTTTCCCTGTGATTTTTTGCACCATTGATAACGATTTTCTATGTGAATTACAGAGATTGTCGATCACAATTACCTGATCTCCATTATTGAGTAATTCAACACAAGTATGATTTCCAATATAGCCTGCGCCGCCAGTGACTAAAATGTTCATAGTTTTAACCTTTTTTTATTGTTTCTAATTCTTTTAATTTTGCATATTTAATAAAACCATTAAAACAACCAATGGTGATATGAATTAAACCTGGAATACCGTCTAAAAAACCTCGTTTAAAAAAGTAAAATTTGATAAATCGAATGACTGGACTCAATATCAATTGGCTGTTTGAACAGTGTTTTCCTCGTTCCAATAATAGGTGAGATTGTATGGAAGTATAGTTGTTTTGTTTGTTTAAATAAATTTCAATGGATTCATCTGTTTCATGTAGTAAGTCTCCTGCCATATTTGTTGTTAATTCATTACAAATGACATGTTCATGTACTAAAGCCTCAGACCAGTGGGCATGTTTTCTGTGAAAAAAACGAATGTTTTTATCGGGATACCCTTCGCCATGATTTAACCATCTTCCCATGAATCTATTTCGTCGATTAATGATGTAGGCATTGCTTTTTATATTTGACAGTGTTGTTTTTAGTGACATTTGAAGTTCTTCACTTAAAATTTCATCGGCATCCAAACAAAAAACCCAGTTATGCGTGGCCTGATTGACTGCAAATTGCTTTTGTTTACCGTAGCCTAGCCAGTCTTGATGAATTACTTTTGCTCCCAATGATTCAGCCAATTGCGGTGTTCCATCACTACTACCTGAATCAACCACAATGATTTCATCCGCAAAATTAATGCTGTTAATACATTTCTCTAATTTGTTGACTTCATTTTTTACAATTAAAACAGCAGAAAAAGGTGTGTTCAATGTCATCAACTCCTAATTTGAGAATTGAGTTTGATAGAGTGAGGCATAAAGCCCGTTGCTATCTATCAATGCTTGATGAGTTCCTGACTCCATGGCTTCACCTTCTTTTAAAACAATAATACAATCTGCTTTTTCAATGGTACTTAATCGATGTGCAATGATGATGGTTGTTTTACCTTGTTTTAGTTGCTCTAAAGATTCTTGAATATTGCGTTCAGATTCAGAGTCCAGGGCTGATGTTGCTTCATCTAAAATCAGAATGGGTGCATTCTTGAGAAAGGCTCTGGCAATGGCTATTCGTTGGCGCTGACCACCTGATAACATCGCTCCTTTTTCACCAATAACCGTATCTAACCCATTTTCCTGTCGATTAATGAATTCCATGGCATGAGCGGACTCAGCGGCTTTGATTATTTCAGCATCAGCTGATTGAGCTAATTCACCATAGGCAATGTTGGCTTTAATGGTATCATTAAATAGCACAATATCCTGACTAACAAATGCGAGTTGCTGCCTAAGGTTTTCTAATGTGACATCTTTAATATTAATGTTATCCACAAAAATATCACCTTGTTGTGCTGAATAGAAGCGGGGTAATAAATTGGCTAAAGTGCTTTTTCCACTACCTGACGGACCTACCAATGCCACTGTTGTACCTGCATCAATATTAAGGCTAAAGTTTTTGAGGGCAGGTTTTTCCTGGTTAAGATAAGAGAATGTTAAGTTATTGATTTCAATTTTACCCTGAACCTTACTGAGTGTTTTATTGCCTTGATCTTCTTCAGCTTCTAAATCAATCATATTAAAAACACTTTCTGCGGCGGCTAACCCACGTTGTAATTTTTCATTGACTGCCGTTAATCGTTTGATGGGAGAAAACAGCATCGCCATTGCACCAATTAGAGAAACAAATCCACCCACGGTGATTTCACCCGCAGCAGATTGTAATGAGGCAAAATAGATAATAATGGATAAAGCAGTCACTGTGACCAATTGCACCACAGGCATACTGGCATTATTGACAATGATGGTTTTCATGGTATAGCGCCGAATCCAGTTGCTGACATGATTGAAACGGTCTTTCTCATAATTTTGTCCACCAAATATTTTCATGACTTTAAAGCCATTGAGTGCTTCATCAAGCACCTGAGTAATATCTCCCATTGAATCTTGTAGTGATTTATTCAGGGTTCGTAACCGACGGCTGATTTTGCTGACAATAAAAGCAATGAGAGGACCCACAATGAACATGATGAGTGAGAGTTGCCAGTTGATATAAAACATCCAGGCTAATAAGCCAATGACGGCAAAACTGTCTTTAACCACTGTGACCAATACTTCAGTGGCTGCAGAAGCCACTTGTACTGCATCATAGGTAAGTTTTGAAATGATACTGCCTGTTGAATGATTGTCAAAATAATGGGCGGGTAGGGTAATGATTTTATTGAATATTCCTTGGCGTAATTCCATCACTACTTGATGAGAAATCCAGTTCATACCAACGGTACTGATAAAATTGGTAATGCCTCGAATGATAAAAATAATAATTAATAATATTGGAATTAAGCGAATCATTTCAGGGTCTTTTTCAACAAAACTGCCATCAAGTAATGGTTTCATGAGTGCGGGCATTGCAGGTTCAGTGGCCGCCAATACAATCATACTGATAATGGCAAAAACAAAAATTTTCCAATGGGGTTTTGCATAACCTAATAATCGTAGATAAAGTGCTTTACTGTTCATTTTATTCCTTGTTTGTATACGTCATGCATACCATCAAAATAGGGCTTAAATCTTTTGTGTAACCAAAGATATTGCGTGGGACGTTGGCGTATTTCTTGTTCAAAAATATTGAATAATCGTTGCGTGTCTTCTGTAATATCTTTACTTGGAAAGTCTTCCAAAGCGGGATGTAATCTTAAAATATAACCACTGTCATCTTCTTTTCTTTCAGTGAAGAAAGGAATGATTTTGGTTTTGGTCAGTTTTGCTAATCGAGATGTTGAGGTGGTGCAAGATACATCGCGTCCAAAAAAATTTACCAATACGCTTTGTTTTCCACTATAAGCTTGATCAGGAGGAAACCAGATGATGCCATTTTTTTTGAGTGATTTGACCATTTTTCTAATATCATTGCGATGAATCAATTCATCAAGGTATTTCAACCGACCATTGACCATCATACGGTTAACAACTTCATTATTCTGATGTCGATATAATGCTTTGGCAGGACGATGAAAAGTCATGAAACGACCTGCAATTTCTAATGTGGTAAAATGTGCACCCAATAAAATAGCGCCGCGACCATTTTCCAGTGCTTTGTCTAAATGTTCCAAGCCTTCAATTTCCATCAATGGAAACAGTGTTTTTTTTGATCCCCACCAACTTAGAAAAGTATCAAAGATATTAATGCCAGTGGCTTCAAAATTTTTTAAGGCAATTTCATTAACTTTGTCTATATTCCAATCTGGAAAGGCAATTTTTAGGTTGGTAATAACGACATGCTTGCGTTTTGATGGAATTTTGAAGAGTAGTCTGCCGACCATGCGTCCCAATTTGCACAGCATCGGGTAGGGTAGAATAATGGTTATGCGTAAGATTGCCAGACCAAGCCACGTTAGCCAGTAGCGTGGATGTAACATTGATAATGTGAAGGGTTGATGCTGAATCATGTTGGTTTATATGAGTCATTATTATAATAGAATTATCTCAGAGTATAGTTCCTACTTGATACATCTCAAGTGACTTGGCTTTAAAAAATGAAATATTTAAAAGTGACAAAACATTGACTAATTCATTAAGTATTAATTCTTCTGAAAATATATTTATTCTGTAACTAATTGAATTAATATAATAAATTGTCATATTTGTTGTTATGGCACAAAATGTGTATTAAGACTTTTAGAATTAGGAGATTTAATATGAAATCATTGAGTGTTTTAAAAATTATAACGGTTAGCATGGCTGCCATTGTGTTAAGTGGTTGTTCATCCATGAGTGAACCGAAACATCACCCTGACTATGTTTCGGTTCGTCCTATGCCATTACCAAATACACCTGGTGGTAATGGTGCTATCTATCAATCGGGATACGAAATAGTCTTATATGAAGACCGTAAAGCTAGACGTATCGGCGACATCATCACTGTTCAATTGGTTGAAAATACCAACGCCAGTAAAAAGTCTGCTTCTGATATAAGCAAAGAAAATGCCACAGGTATTACGGCACCAACTGTGTTGGGTGGTGCGCTCACCTTGAATGACAATCGTTTTAACTTGGGTACAACACTGGCGAGTAAAAATGAATTTAAAGGGGCGGGTAACAGTTCTCAAAGTAATAAGTTGACAGGGGATGTTACGGTGACGGTGATTGAAGTTTTACCCAATAAAAATTTAGTGATCAGAGGTGAAAAGCGGATTGGTATTAACAATGGTAATGAATATGTCAGAATTTCAGGCATTGTTCGACCCGATGATTTAACGCCAGATAATACCGTATTGTCAACCAAAGTTGCCGATGCCACTATTCAGTATGTGGGTGATGGAGAAATGGGTGAGTCCAGTAAAATGGGTTGGTTAGCTAAATTTTTTGTTGATTCATTGTTCCCATTCTAAACATTGTTTAAATATAACTCATTCGATCCAAGGAGATGAAAATGAAAAAGTTATTTAATATTTTAACCATCAGCACTTTGTTGTTTGTGTTTAATAGCGTTCAGGCAGAACGAATTAAAGATTTGGCATCCGTGACGGGGGTTCGAGATAATCAATTGGTTGGTTATGGTTTGGTTGTTGGTTTGCAAGGGTCTGGTGACCAAGTCAGTCAAACACCATTTACTTTGCAAAGTATTAAAAGCATGTTATCTCAGTTTGGTGTACAAATTCCAGCAGGTGTGAGTTTTCAAACCAAAAATGTCGCGGCTGTTGTATTACATGCTAAATTGCCTCCATTCATTAAAGTGGGTCAAAAAGTTGACGTAACCATTTCATCTTTGGGTAATGCAAAAAGTTTACGTGGTGGTACATTGTTAATGGCTCCATTGAAAGGGGCTGATGGAAAAGTTTATGCCATTGCTCAAGGCGATTTGGTGGTCAGTGGTTTAACGGCCAGTGGTAAAGATGGATCTAATGTAACCGTTAATCATCCCAATGTTGGTCGAATTCCAAATGGTGCAACCGTAGAACGTTCCGTACGAAATTCTTTTGCCAGTTCAAAAATATTGACTTTAAATTTATTCAATGCTGATTTTACTACGGTTAATCGAATGGTGATTGCAATCAATGATGTGTTGGGTGAGGGCACTGCAAAAGCCTTGGATAGTGTGTCTGTATCAGTGACAGCACCTGTTAATGCCAGTCAAAAGGTGGCTTTTCTTTCTGTATTAGAAAGCATTAAGGTGAATCCTGATGATGCGTCAGCAAAAGTCATTGTTAATTCCAGGACGGGAACAGTTGTTATCAGTCGAACCGTTAGAATTACACCAGCAGCCATATCACATGGATCAATGACCGTTACTGTGACAGAAAGTCCTCAAGTTAGTCAGCCTAACCCAGGTGCTCAAGGTGAAACTCAGGTACAAGAAAACTCAGCTATTGGAGTCAATGAAGAAACCAATCGAATGTTTGTTTTTGATGCTGGAATTACCTTACAGGATTTGGTTCAAGCGGTTAATGATGTGGGCGCATCACCCAGTGATTTGGTGGCAATTTTAGATGCATTGAGAGTGGCTGGTGCATTAAAAGCCGAACTGATCATTATTTAGGGGAAGGTCATGAAAAGCGAATTTTCATCTGCAAATCAATATCTGGATATTCAAGGTCTGTCAGGTTTAAAGCAAGCTGCGAAGGAAAAAAGTCCAGAAGCCATCAAACAAGTTGCCAAGCAATTTGAAGGTGTCATGGTGCAGATGATGCTTAAAAGTATGAGGCAAGCCAATGACAGTATTGGCGAAGGTGGTGTATTAGATAACGAACAATCTAAAATGTATCGAGATATGTATGACAAGCAATTAGCCATTAGCTTGACTCAAGGTCGGGGTTTGGGATTGTCGGAAGTCATTGCCAGACAAATTGGTGGTGAACAACCTAAGTTGGTCGGTGTGGAAGATCAGTCATTGGAAAAGTATACTCGAGCGGTCACATCATCTAATTCATCGTTAAATAGTTCGTCAGAAAAAACAGTGCCTAATCAAGTTGCTGAAAAAGTAATTAAAGCGGAATCAAACCTCCACGTCGGCTTTAATGATAACTTATCCACTACTCTGGGTAAGGCAGAAGGTAATACTCCTACAAAGGATAATCAGACATTTGAAAACCCAGAAATGTTTGTATCAAAGTTATGGCCATTTGCTGCCAGTGCAGCAGAAAAAATAGGTGTTAAACCTGAAGTTTTATTGGCTCAGTCTGCATTAGAAACAGGTTGGGGTAAGCATGTACCTGGATTAAAAGACAATAATAACAGTCATAATTTGTTCGGAATTAAAGCCAATAGCCAGTGGAATGGTGAAAAAATACAAATAACAACGTCAGAATTCAGTCATGGTCGAATGATCAAAAAACAAGATGATTTTAGGTCTTATGAGTCTTATCAAAGCAGTTTTAATAATTATGCTGATTTTATAAAAAATAATCCTCGTTATCAGGATGCAGTGAAACAAGCAGGTGATTCAACCAAATACACAGAATCATTACAAAAAGCAGGTTATGCAACCGATCCTAATTATGCTCAAAAAATACAACGAATTTTACAAAGTCCAAGCTTTAATCAAACCGTTTCCAAGTTAAATAATAATAACGGCACAGATAGTGCATAGTAACAGCCATAGGAAATAATTTTGACACTTAACGATTTATTAAAGTAACTTTAATATCAGTCGCTAAGTTAAATATAGGGTTAAACGACATGGCAGGCATTAGCGCACCATCATTATCAGGTTTATTGGCAGCACAACGGGCATTGGCAACCACCAGTCATAATATTGCGAATGTTAACACCGAAGGTTATAGCCGACAGGAAGTTAGCTATACCGCTCGTATTGGTGTTGCGACAGGCAGTGGTGCTCAGGGAAATGGTGTTGATGTTGCAAGCGTTGAAAGAAAATTTGATGACTTTTTAGAGCTATCAGTGAGAAACAATACCTCAAAATATGAGAAAGAAAACGCATATTTTACTAAGGCATCGTTGGTTTCTGATCAATTGGCGGGTGAAAACCAAGGTTTGTCACCCGTATTGCAACGGTTTTTTGATTCTGTTGATGGTGTGGCAAATGATCCCAGTTCCATTCCTGCAAGAACGGTACTTTTAGCAGAATCAAATTCATTGGTGGAGCGTTTCAATGATTTGGATGACAATTTTACCAGTATACAAACTGAAGTTAATGGTAAATATAAGGATATTGTAACTGACATTAATTCTCTTGCGACCAATATTGGTAAAATTAACACAGTGATTGCATCCTCTGGGGACAATGCTTCGGGTGATATGCTGGATCAACGTGATTCTCTAATCAGAACTTTGTCTGAGTATGTTGATGTGACGGTACTTGAAACCAATGATAGTCAAAGTAATATATATGTTGGTAATGGCCAACCATTGGTTAATGGAGGCAGTGTGTCTACCTTTACTTCACAGGTCGCTGATGAAGATCCTGCGAAATTGTCAATATCGTTGACGACCAGTTCAGGTAATAGCATTGCCATTGATGACAACTTGACTGGTGGAATACTGGGCGGTTTAAAAGATTTTGAAAGTGAAGTTTTGGATGTGGCAAAAAATTCATTGGGACGCATTGCTTCTGGATTATCAGAAAGTTTTAATGATCAGCATAAATTAGGGCTTGATTTAAATGGAACAGCAGGTGTGAATTTCTTTTCAGCTCCCACAGGTAATGTATTTTCAAAAACAGGAAATACAGGAGGTTCAGCGAGTATTACTATTGCTACTGCAACAGATTTATCGATCAGTGATTATACTTTAACCTTTAATGGAGCAAACAGTTACACGCTTAAAAAACTGTCGGATGATACCACGACAGCTATTGATACAGGGGGTGTTTCACCTTTTACCACCGCTGAAATAGACGGTTTTACTTTGGATATTACATCTGGAGCGGTTGCAGGCGATAGTTTTTTGGTTAAACCAACTTATAGTAGTGGTGGTAATATTGGTTTGAATTTGACCAACGTATCCCAAGTGGCCGCAGCAGGACCCATTAAAACGGGTACAGCATCCGATGCAAATGGTCGATTGACCAATACAGGAACGGGTGAAATTACATCGGCCACGGTGACATCTGTCGCCAACTTACCGTTAGCCGCTGATATTGTGATGACATTTGATAGTGCTGCCAATACGTTGACATTAGTGCCTGATCCAAATGCAGATGGCCCATTATCATATACGCCTGCAACAGAATCTGGTGGCAAAAGTTTTACCATATTAGGTGGTGTAACATTTACTGTGTCAGGAACTCCTGCTGATGGGGATTCTTTTGATGTGGGCAATAATACCAATGCTAAAGGTGATAATTTAAATACATTGTCGATGTCAAAATTAAGAACAACATCTTTATTTGATGGCAGTTCAACAACCTATCAAGAAGCTTATTCTGATATCGTGAGTACCGTTGGTGGTTTAACTCAGCAGTCAAAAAGTGATTCTGCGGCACAATTGTCTATACTTGATAATGCACAGGTAAAAAGAGATGAGTTGTCAGGTGTTAATTTAGATGAAGAGGCGGCTAATTTATTAAAGTTTCAGCAAGCTTATCAAGCCAATGCCAGAGCGGTGAGTATTGCCGACTCTTTATTCCAAACACTGCTACAGTCAGTGGGGTAATATTATTATGAGAGTATCTACACAACAGTTTTTTGGACGGGCATCACTCGAAATAATTAATCGATTTTCTGAGTTGAATGAAACTCAAAAGCAGATATCATCGGGCAAGAAAATTTTGACACCTGCTGATGACCCATCGGGTTCTGCAAGAGTTTTAGGTTTAGACCAACAAATCAAACAAACAGAACAATTTCAAAAAAATATTTCATTCGCCAAGTCACGAATGAATATTGAAGAAAGCGCATTAGGCAGTGCCAACGATATACTCAGCCGAGCTCATGAATTGATTATACGGGGTGCCAGCGGTACTAATGATGCCGATTCACGTTCGACCATTGCTAAAGAAATCAGAGAAAGCATCAATGAACTGGTTAATCTGGCAAATACCAAAGATTTAAATAATGAGTATATATTTGCTGGAAATGTGGTCAAAACAGCTCCTTTTAGTATAGCCAATGATGTTGTTTCGTATGGTGGTGATCAATCGAGTCGATTATTGCAAGTATCAGATAATAAAACGGCCATTGTGTCTGATCCAGGTAGTGAAATTTTCATGGGGTTTTTGGATGTCAATGGTGCGCCGAATGATGTTTTTAAATTGCTGGATGATTTTGCGACTTCAATGGAATCCAATACGGTTAATGATGATGATGTGGATGATGTTAATCTGGCGATTGACCATCTACTGAGAAAACGTGCGGAAGTGGGAGCTAGGGAAAGTTCTTTAGAAGTTACCACCAGTATCAATGAAGATCAAATTATTAACTTTACGGGTATCAAGGCAGAAATTGAAGAAGTTGATATTGTTTCTGCCATTGCCCAGTTTCAACAACAAAATGTTGCATTGCAGGCAGCTCAAAGTTCATTTTCTAAATTGCAGAGTATTTCGTTATTTCAGTTTATATAAGGAAGTAACATGCAATAAATAAACTACCCATATTGTGTAGAAACTTTGTTTGTCTTTTTTGTTATATTTGGGATTGGTCTCTTTTTCAGTGTAGTTTTATTTCATGGTTAGGAATATGCTATGATTTATGAATAGGAGATGTTTTATGTTTGATACTTTTGAATATGTTAATGAATTAAAAGCTGTGGGTGTTGATGAGTCACAGGCAGCTGTTCAGGCTAAGGCTTTGACTCGAATTGTTGACGATAAACTGGCAACTAAACAAGATTTGAAAGGGTTGGAATTAGTTTTAAAGCATGACATTGAATCTACAGCCAATGCATTAAGCTCTGACATGAAAGAGTTAGAATTGACTTTGAAGCGAGATATTGAAATTTCAGCTGACGCATTAAAGTCTGACATGAAAGAGCTGGAATTGACTTTGAAGCGAGATATTGAAATTTCAGCTGACGCATTAAAGTCTGATATGAAAGAGTTAGAATTGACTTTGAAGCGAGATATTGAAATTTCAGCTGACGCATTAAAGTCTGACATGAAAGAGTTAGAATTGACTTTGAAGCGAGATATTGAAATTTCAGCTGACGCATTAAAGTCTGACATGAAAGAGCTGGAATTGACTTTTAAGCGAGATATTGAAGTATTAAGGTCTGAAATGAAAGAGCTAGAATTGACGTTGAAGCGAGATATTGAAATTTCAGCCAATGCATTAAAATCTGAGATACATTCGATAAAATTGGACGTTGTTCGCTGGGTTGTTGGAACAGGTGTTGCATTACTCATGTCAATGTTTGTAATGCTTCGGTTTTTTCCATGAAGAGACCTATGGAGTATAACCGTGACCTCCAATAATTTACATTCTGCATATATATAACATGGTTTTTCCAAAATTTGTCGCAGAAGTTTCCAGTAATCATCACCAATCACTCGATCGTTGTTTTGACTTTATCGAAAAATCAGCTGAAATTGGTTGTGATGCTGTAAAATTTCAACTGTTTAAAATTGATGAGTTGTTTGCTTCAGAAATATTAGCCAGAAGTGAAAAACATCGAAACCGTCAACAATGGGAGCTACCATCTGCCTATATTCCTGAATTGTCGAAAAAATGTCACCAGTATCATATGGCATTTTCATGTACGCCCTTTTATTTGGATGCTGTCAAACTATTAAAACCCTATGTAGATTTTTATAAAGTTGCTTCCTATGAATTATTATGGGATGAATTACTGTCTGAATGTGCAAAAACAGGAATACCTGTCGTGTTATCAACAGGTATGGCAACACTCAATGAGATATCTCATGCCGTAGCAACTTTACAGCAATCAGGTTGCCAAAATATTACGTTACTGCATTGTGTTTCCAGTTATCCAACACCTCCTGAACAATGCAATTTGTCTGCCATTAAAACATTAAAAGATAGGTGTCAGTGTGCTGTGGGTTGGTCAGATCACAGTGTTAATTCTAATGTTATGTTTCGAGCTATCTATCAATGGCAAGCTGAGATGATAGAATTTCATTTGGATTTGGATGGTGAAGGTGAAGAGTATTCGGTAGGACATTGTTGGTTGCCTGATGAAATAGAGATGTTGATAAAATCAGTCAAACAGGGAATATTGGCTGATGGCAATGGTATTAAAGAACCCGTCAATGCTGAATTGCCTGATCGTTTATGGCGTGCTGATCCTATGGATGGGTTAAGGCCATTCAGACAAATTAGGCAAGAATGGGTTAATAATAAATGAGCCATGCCTTAAACCCCGCTCAACAAGAAGCCGTCGAATACATTAATGGGCCATTACTGGTTTTAGCTGGGGCGGGGAGTGGGAAAACAAGAGTTATCACTCATAAAATCATTCATTTGATAAAAAATTGTTCAATTCCAGCTAAAAATATTGCAGCCGTGACGTTTACCAATAAAGCTGCCCGTGAAATGAAAAGTCGGGTGGGTCAGTTGCTAAAAGGTCGGGAGGGTTATGGACTTAAGGTATCCACCTTTCACCACTTAGGGTTACAACTACTCAGAAAAGAATGCCATCACTTGGGGTATAAACCAGGTTTTTCTATCTTTGATTCACAAGACAGTCAGAGTCTATTAAAAGAACTGTATAAAAATGACATTGGTCAATTAGATGAACAAATTGCACCTTTCCAATATAAAATTTCCCATTGGAAAAATACTCAAGTTTCTCCCGAGCAAGCGTTATCTCATGCTTTTGATGAATTTGAGCAACAAGCTGCATTATTGTTCCAAAGCTATCAAAAACATTTAAAAGCTTACAATGCCATTGATTTTGACGACCTGATTGTATTACCGACCACCTTATTTTTAGAAAAGCCTGATATTTTAGAAAAATGGCAACATCAAATTCGTTATTTTTTGATTGATGAATATCAAGACACCAATACCATTCAATATCAATTCATCAGTCTATTGGTTAAATTCAGAGAAGCATTTACCGTGGTGGGTGATGATGACCAGTCGATTTATGCTTGGCGAGGTGCACAGCCAGAAAATTTGAACTTGTTAAGTGATGACTTTCCACGATTAAAAGTGATTAAGTTAGAACAAAATTATCGTTCTACTCAAAGAATTTTGAAATCAGCCAACCAACTTATTTCGCACAATCCTCACTTATTCGAAAAAAAATTATGGAGTCAATTGAATTATGGTGATCCGATTCGAATATTAGAATGCAATAATGAAGAAGATGAGGCACGACGAGTGGTATCAGAAATTTTGCACTGTCGTTTTTCTGATAATGTAAAAAATGCTGATATTGCATTGTTGTATCGAGGCAATCATCAGGCCAGAGTTTTTGAAAAAGCTTTAAGAGAACACCAGGTTCCTTATCATGTTCATGGTGGTCAGTCATTTTTTGAGAGAAGTGAGATTAAAGACATCATGTCATATCTAAAGCTGATTGCGAACCCAGATGATGACACCGCATTGTTAAGAGTTATCAATACGCCTCGTAGAGAAATTGGGCCTTCCACACTGGAAAAAATTGGACATTTTTCTACTGAACATAAAGTGTCATTATTGGGTGCGTGTAAACATCCCCATATTAACAGTGTATTAAACAAAAGGGCTTCTCTACAGATACAAGGGTTTGCTGATTTAATTAATGAATTACAAATTAAATCTCGACAACAAACGGCTTTTAAGTTGACCAGAGAATTAATTCAATCCATTGAATATGAAGGTTGGTTGAAAGAAACGTGTAATACGTTAAAAGCGGCAGAAACTAAAATTAGTTATGTGAATGATTTGGTTAAATGGTTGGAAAATATTGCAGAAAAAACGGATCATGAATCCTTGGCTGAAACAACCGCTTATTTAACGTTAATGGACATTATTGAACGTCAAAGTGAAGCAGAAAATGATGATCAAGTCACCTTGATGACGTTGCATTCGTCAAAAGGACTGGAATTTCCAACCGTATTTTTGGTGGGAATGGAAGAACAATTACTGCCTCACCGAGCCAGTATTGAAGAAGAAACCATAGATGAAGAACGACGTTTGGCTTATGTCGGTATTACCCGAGCACAAAAACAGTTGATTGTTACTTTGGCAAAACGACGTAAACGACAAGGAGAAATTGTTGAATGTGAACCCAGTCGGTTTTTAAATGAATTACCTCAAGAAGATTTGCAATGGGAAAAAAAGCAAAAAGCTGATGTCAAAAAGTCCAAAGAAAAAGGCAATGCGTATTTGGCTAACCTAAAGGAAATGTTGAAATAAAATGACCCAAAAACATCATTCTGTCAGTTCATATCAGTCAATTATTAATTCAATCAATTTTTTTTCAGTGGCATCGGTATTGACGGATATGTCAGGCAATATTAAACACGTCAATAAGCATTTTTCCGATATTTTTCAATATACCAGTGAAGAATTAATCAATCAAAATATTAGTATCCTAATCCCCATTGCTTTGCGACACAATCATTCAAAACATAGAAACAAGTAAAAAGTTAGAAATGGGACGCATTGTTTCGGGGTTGAAAAAAAACGGGGACAGTTTATTGGTTGAAGTGAGTTTGGAATTATTTAAAACTGAAAAAGGTGATTATATTTTTTGTACGGTGAATGAGCAAGAAAGTGAAGGCGTAACTAATTTAGTTGATGCAGTTTGTGATAATCACCAACTTGATCAAATCAAAAACTTATACGGTGATGGTTTGTGTCCTTTTGGATTATATGGCATTGAAGAAATTGATGATGACCATGTTTATATCATTAGTTTAATGAAGCGTTTTAAAGATGTTATTACCATTGAGATAGATAAACATTATATTGATAACCAATTTGACGAAATTATCACTAATATTGCACTTCATTTTGAAACAGAAGACGAGTTTATGTCTCAATCAGGTTATTCCGATAAGAAATTACGTCAACATAGAGCGAATCATGAATTGTTTTTGGCTAATATCAATCGAGAAAAAATGAATTATGAAACTGAAAATAAATTGATTGATATCCATTTATTTAATTTTTTATTAGAAAGTTTTGGTTCTCATGTTGCGGAGTTTGATCAGCTATTTTCAGTGTATTATTTGAATAAATAATACATTAATTGCTATCAAAAAGTGCTTCTAAGCCTATTTTTCAGTCAGTTTATGAGATTTGTGCCATACTAAAAAAATAATAATAAGGAGTAATGTATGAAGCCAAGTATTCTAAGAAATTGCCTGATTGCCTTTTTTGGCTTTGGTTTTTTAATCGGTTTAATTTTTCCATTTTTTGCAAAAATATTTGTCACAATAAAACCAGGAATGGAAATGTGGTTTTATGTTAGTTGTGTGTTGTCTGGCATTGTGATGGGGGCATGTAATTATTTAATGTTGAATAATTTGTTAATTAATCGTTTAAAAAGTATTGCTGATGTTGCAAATTCTATCAGTAATAAGGATTTAACCTTTTCATGTGAATTACAAAGTGATGATGTTATTGGAGAAATTGTTGAAAGTTTTAATTCTATGTCTGATACTTTGAGAAAAATGGTTTCAGAGTTGCATGACTCTTCAGGGAAGATGACCATTTCAGTAGAAAAAATGAGAGATTTTACCAATAAAAATGAAGAGGGAATAGAAAAGCAGCGGACTCAAACAGGCAATGTTTCCAGTGCAATGAATCAGATGACTGAAACAGTCCAAGAAATTGCTCTCAATGCGGATAGTGCAGCCGAATCTGCACTTGATGCAACGAGAGAATCAGAAAATGGAAATATGGTTGTGGACAACACAATTGCTTCTATTAACCAGTTAGCAACAGATGTTGAGCAAGCCGCAACAGTGATCAAAAACCTGGAAATGGAAACAGATAACATTGGTACGGTTTTGGATGTTATTAAAGGTATTGCAGAGCAAACAAATTTGCTGGCACTTAATGCAGCCATTGAAGCCGCTAGAGCAGGTGAGCAAGGAAGAGGTTTTGCGGTTGTTGCAGAAGAGGTACGAACACTAGCGCAGCGAACACAACAATCTACGCAGGAAATTCAGGAAATGATTGAAAAGCTTCAAGCAGGTTCTGGAGAAGCTGTTTCCGTTATGGAACGAGGGCGTTCACAAGCACAAAAAAGTGTTGAGCAAGCGGCTTTTGCTGGAAATTCATTAACGGTGATTAATGATGCCATTGCAGAGATTTCAAGAATGAATACTCAAATTGCGTTAGCATCGGGTCAGCAGAAAAAAGTAGCGGAAGATATCAACATTAGTCTTGATGGTATTTCAGCCATTGCTGATATTAGTTCTGAAACGTCGCAACATACTTCTTCATCAAGCCATGAATTATTGAAATTAGCCGAACAATTACAAATGTTGGTTAGCCCATTCAAGGCTTGATAAATAATTATGCAAAAAATTTTGGTCCAAAGGCAGTGAAATTTATTATTTTGAGGCTATACTAAATTAGACGACAATCAACAAAATCTATTTTTTCGTTAAATTTTAAAGAATGCTAAATTTAACGATTTTTTCAATACATCAATAATAAAATGAAAATATCAGATTATACAATAGAAAAAGAAATTGGTAATGGCAGTATTTCGACAGTTTATTTGGCTGTCAGGGAGTCAACGGGCGATCAAGTTGCTTTAAAAGTTTTCTCTCCCGAATTGTCTACTCAGTCTGACTTTAAAAATGAGTTTTTAGGGCAAGCTACTGAACTGATTTCACTTAATAACCCAAACGTGATCAAAGTTTTTGATGCTGGCGAATGTGAGGGGCACTATTATATCGCAATGGAATATTTTCCCGCGGGTACCTTGAAGCATAAAATGCTGGTTGGTTTGTCTGGCGGAAAAAGTATTAAATTGGTAGAGCAAATGGCCAATGCTTTAGCCTATTTACATGGTGAAGGCTTGGCTCATTTGTCGGTAAAACCATCCAATATTTTTCTCAGGGAAGATGGTTCAGCCGTTTTGTCTGAAGTTGAAGTGGCTCGGGTTGTTGAAGAACAAAGTGTTAGTTTTTCATTGGAAAGTTTTGATAATCTGGATCACTATTATACCAGTCCTGAACATATTAATGGTAAAAAAACAGACAATAGGTCTGATTTTTATACTCTGGGTGTCTTATTGTTTGAATTGGTTTCTGGACATGCACCCTTTCGTTCAAAAGATTTAAACGCCATATTGAAAATGCATGTGAATGATCCTGTGCCTGAAGTGATGGGGCGATTTTCCTATGTACAGCCTGTTGTCAATCAATTGCTGGCAAAAAAACCACAAAATAGAATTTGTAACATTAGACAATTTAATGATGTATTGAAAGAAGTTCAAGCGGCACATGATGCAGAGCATGCCGTGGTTGATGAAGTTGATGATGAGGAAGAATCATCAGGCTCATCAATGAAATGGGTTGTTATTGGTGGTATTGTGGTTGCCGCTGCTGCGGGTGTATTTTTGAGTGGTGGCAAAGAAGATGTTCCTAAGAAAAATAATGAGGAAACACAATCGACGCAACAAACTCAAACAGTTTTTGAAGAGAGTTTGTCGCAAGAAGAAATTGAAGTCATTGATGAATCAGAAAATGAAGTTGTCAGCTTATTAGAAATTGCAGAAAAGCAAATTGAAGCAGGTTTTTTACTTGAACCCGCCAATGATAATGCTTATGAAACATATCAGATTGTTTTGGAAAAAGATCCTGAAAATGAGCGAGCTAAACTGGGGCTTATCAAAGTTGCTGATTATTATAAGCGACGGGTTAGAAAAAGTTATGAAACTGGGAGCTTACAGCGGACTCTGGTTTTAATAAAAGTAGGCATAGAAAAATTCCCTACCAACGAAGGTCTGCTGAAACTGCAAAGTTATGTTGATAGACGATTAAATGATGATAAGCAGTTAGAGGAAGATGGTAAAAAAGTTAAGAAAGAAGTGGATAAGTTGTTGCGTATTGCAAAGCGACAAATTAAATCAAAACGTTTAACAACGCCGCCTGGGGATAATGCTTACGAAACATTTCAAGATATTGCTTTATTGGCTCCAACTGAAACATGGGCGAAAGAAGGCTATCAGCGTATTGCCAATATGTATGCTGAAAATGCAGAAACTGCATTCTCTAATGGAGATCTTAAAAAGACTGGAAAACTAGTTGAGCAAGGTTTGGCTGTTGTTTCAAATAACCCAAGATTGTTAGATGTTCAAGGGAAATTGAATAAACTCATAGCATCAATGCAGAAGCAAAAAGAAGAGCAAGAGCTTAAAATTCGTTTATTGCTGGAAAAAGCCAAAGAACAAATGGCGGTTTCAAAATTGATTTCACCTGAAGGTGATAATGCTTATGGAACTTATCAAACTATATTGTCTGTTGAAAAAGATGAAGTTAGAGCGCTCAATGGTATTAAAGAAATTGGGGATCGTTATTATCGTTCAGCAAAACAAAAACAAAATCAAAGAAACCTACAAGATGCTCTGACAACAGTTAATGATGCATTGTCAGTGATTCGTAATCATCGTGATTTGATTACTTTACAACGACAAATTCAAACGCAAATTTCAGATAAAGAAAAATATAAGCGTCAACAGGTTGCGCTGAAAAAGCGAGTTGAGAGATTGTTGAAAACAGCCAATAATCAAGTATCAAAAGCAAGATTACGTGATGCTTATTTGTCTTATAAGAAATTGAAGAGAATGGCACCATCTGATCAGCGCATTAATCGATTGTTGCCTAAAATTACAGATAAATATGTGGTGATTGCTCGTAATCAGCAGCGTCGAGGTAAATTGAATAATGCGCTATCAACCATTCAGCAAGGTTTGGCTGTGTCGCCTGATAATAATCAATTATTAACTTTAAGGTCTCAAATTAATAGCCAAATTGTAACCATTAAACGTCAGGAAAAAGCCAGAAGACAAGCTGAATTTAAGCAACAAGAGCTGGCGAGACAAAGAGAAGCGCAGCGTAAAAAAATTGAAGCCAAAAAAGAGGCTCAGCGTCAGGCCACTATTAGGCGAAAGCAAGAATTAGAGCGTGAAGCTGAAGCTCAGAGGAAAGCTGAGGCAGAAAAAATAAAACCCAAAGAAGAAATTGAAGTTTTTGGAACGTTTTGAAAATAGTAAATTTTTAGTCAAATTTAAGTATAGAAAAACAAAGCTTATTTAATAATAGATATTAATATTTTTACCATGAAGGGCATGAAGATATTGAAGGTTTTCTTCATTGTCTTCATGTGCTTCATGGTAAAAAATTATACTCTCTCGCAGAGTATTTGAATATTTGCCCGTCAGGGGCATCATGTTCTTGTGTGTTATCCTCTTTCGTGTACGTTACTTTTCTCGGATAGAAATGCCATCAGTGATTCAATTTTAATGTGAGTAGACTCTTTATCTATTCGATGTTTATATTCAATGGTCGCAGAATCCAGTCCTTTATCTCCAATGATGAGACGGTGAGGGATTCCAATGAGTTCCATATCAGCAAACATAAATCCAGGACGTACTTTACGGTCATCTAGTAATACTTGATAACCAGCTGTCATTAATTCATCATACAATTGATCAACAAAATTTCTCAGTCGTTCAGACTTATGTAAATTCATGGGTAGCAAAGCAATTTGGAATGGGCTAATTGAGTCAGGCCAAATAATGCCTTTATCATCATGGTTTTGTTCAATACAGGCAGACACCAGTCTTGAAACACCAATTCCATAACAGCCCATGGTCATGACGACAGATTTTCCTTTGTCATTAAGTACGTTGGCATTCATACTTCTGGTGTATTTATCGCCTAATTGAAAAATGTGTCCGACTTCAATGCCACGAGCAATTTTTAATCGCCCATTTTGGTCAGGGCTTGGGTCACCTTCAACAACATTTCTTAAGTCATGGGTTGTTTCTGGTATGGCTAAATCATTACCCCAGTTGACTCCCTTAAAGTGTTTGTGATCCTGATTTGCGCCACAGACAAAATCAGTCATGGCGATAACGGCATGATCGGCTAATATTTCAAAAGAAAGATTGATTGGACCAATAGAACCCGCATGGCATCCGAGCTTTTCTATAATCATTGATTCATTAACGAAAGTTAATGGTTTTTTTATGGATTCAATCTTTTCAGCTTTGATGTAGTTAAGTTCATGATCACCTCTTAATAGTAAAGCAATAATTTTATCATCATTGCCTTCGACCAGTAATGTTTTTAAACATTGCTCAGGTTTTATTTTTAAGAAAGTTGAAATGTCTGCAATCGATTTTTGATTAAGTGTATCGATTAACTTTATTAATTGATGACCAGGTTTAGCGGGGGCAGGTTTTAAGCTGGTCGCAAATTCAATGTTGGCGGCATAATCACCAATGTCGGAATAGGCAATGGCGTCTTCGCCAGAGTCTGCGATGACATGAAATTCATGGGAAAGTTGTCCGCCAATACTGCCGTTGTCTGCTTTTACGGCTCTATAATTTAAACCTATTTGGTCAAATATTTTACAATAAGTTTGAAACATATTTTCATAAGTTTCGATCAGTGATTTGTCATCAATATGAAAAGAATAAGCATCTTTCATGAGGAATTCACGAGCCCGCATAATACCAAATCGTGGGCGTATTTCATCCCTAAATTTTGTTTGTATTTGATAATAAGTAATGGGCAGTTGTTTGTAACTTTTGATTTCTTTCCTGATTAAATCGGTCACTACTTCTTCATGGGTGGGGCCGTAGCAAAAGTCACGTTGATGTCTGTCTTTAATTCTTAATAATTCAGGTCCATAAAAGTCCCAGCGTTTAGACTCTTGCCAAAGTTCGGCTGGTTGTAATGTAGGCATTAAAATTTCTAACGCAGCCGCATTATTCATTTCATTTCGAATGATATTTTCAATTTTTCTAAGTACCAGAAGCCCCATGGGTAGCCAGGTATACAAACCACTTGCAAGTTTTCTTATTAATCCCGCTTTGATCATTAATTGATGGCTGATTAATTCTGCATCAGAGGGGGTTTCTTTGACCGTATTTAATGGAAAGTTAGATGTTTTCATTAGAGTGTCCTGAATTTGTTGGGCAGTAGATGGCTATAATAACCAAATATTTTAATTATTTAAAACATTCATTAAATAAATGTTAATTAGGTGCTATTTTTATAAGGTAATATTAATAATTGTGTTCACTTGTTTAAGTTATATGGAACATCGATATGTGTGATGAAAAAAAATTTACGATAACTGACGAGCCTTTAGATAGACGAAATTCTTTAAGGTGTTTATTATTTGTTAATTTCTGTTTGAGATACGGAGATGATCAATATATCGGAGTGACAGAAGATTTAAGTTTGGGCGGAGCCTATTTAAATCAAACAGAACCCGTATTAACCAGTGATATGGAAGGTGAAGGTTGTCGCTTATCACTGAAAATGCCGAATAGAACCTTGATGATCAAATGTAAAATACTGCATGTGAGTAAAAAAGGTGCTGGTGTGATGTTTTATGATATGGATGATGCGACAAAGTCTATTATAAAAACGATTATCATCAACAGGCTGTAGTTCTTTAAATTCAAAACCCTGAATAAACCAATGTTTGATACATTCAATATTTAGGGTAATACTTCAAAGTGTTTTTTCTCATGTTTAAAATTGATGATACATCAATCCAGATTCCATCTGTTAGTTTGCGAGCATTAATGACTGTCGGTGCTGCTGCAGTGCTTGGTCAGGTGCTTAAAGAATTGGAAGATAGTGGTATTATACCTGATGAATTGATGGAGATTCTTGTTGAGTATAAAGCATCTGTTGAAATATTAATGGAAGAAGAGTCAACATTGGATGAATTGGGTGAAGGAACATCTTATGCCGTTGCAATTATCGATATGTTTAAAAATATTTTTGAAGATATTCTGGAGTCGGCCTCAATTCATCATGTGAGTGTGACGTTTGCAGGCATCGTTGATGATCATGGTAATGCAATAACGGATCCACCAAATGAACAGATCATTATGGAGTTATTGGTTAGTTTATTGGATGAAGCAAATTCAGTATTGGTTGCTTTTGTAGAGAAAATTTCAAACAGTGATTATAGAGATAAAGAAATAATTCAGCCTTTATTTAATGCCTATAATGACGAAGTCGACCTTGATAATAAAATAGAGGTGACTTACTCAAATTATGTGCAAGATAAATTTGATAATATTAAGGATTGTTTTAAGCAATTACATAAGTTTGTACATGCTGAATACGATATGAAAATAAGCCATTCAGCGCTTAAAGAAAAATATTTGAAGACGGATAATTTACTACAAGAAATAAAGTTTTTCTTTGATGATTTATCAATCACTCAGAAAATTGATAAAAACATTTCTCGTCAATTGGCAACAGACATCAATGACTTTGAGTTCTTATATTTTGAGTTAAAATATTTGCTGGGTTTTCATCCAGAGCTTAAAGATATTTGATTAAAACTTCCTTCTCGGACAGCCTCCTAGGAGGCTGTCCGAAAACTCATCTTTCCGCCAACTCTGCGTTAAAAATGGTCTAAAAATGCTCATTTACACATGTAAACTGCGTTTTTTCGACAATTTTATGCCTTGATTTGACGAAAATCTGAGTTCTCGGACAGCCT
>JABHHM010000167.1 GCA_018671575.1 Methylococcales bacterium
CGAAATTGACATTATCAAACCTGTTATGGCGGATTGTATTTCTTCTATTGCAAAAGTCATGGTTTCTTGTTGCGGTTTTTTCTCTACAGCCAGTAAATGAATCACCAAATTCGTCAGATCTTCTTGTATGGCTTCCTTGGAATTGTTGTTGATTATTGCTTCGCAAAAATCAAACAACTGTTCAATTTCAGATTGAGTCAGAGAATTAAACCAATCTTCGAGGTTGAAATGAACGACTCGGCTGATATCGACATCGAGATAGTTGATTAATAATTTTGAGAAGCGCATAGGGTTTTTGGTCATTGTTGGATTATGAACATTACATTATTGTTTTGGAATTATTTTTCATTTTATTTTTAATCAGCAGATTATTATTATCTTAAATCATTGAAAAAACTGGAACAATTATTGCTGTACAAATTGTAAGCAATCTAATGAGGGTTCTTTGTTTATCGTCTATTTGAGCTGTCAAGTCATCGATATTCGCGTAGTTATCCACAGTTTTGTGGGTAAGTTTTATTTTTTTATATAAAATAAAGGGTTATGGTATTTCGTTAATGTAGTTAGGGTTTGTACCTAGTATTTAAAATCTTGATAATTTATATTCAGTAAGTGATAAATAGTTAATCTTTGTTCAATAGAACACAGCACTATTAGCTTTATGTATATATACTTAAAGCTAATGTATTCCTTTTTCTAGCATGAATATTAGGTACATGTTTTAAGCCCAATGATGTTAAGCCATCACTATTGGGTAATTATGAATTAGGGTTTAGGATAGTATTCCTTTTTGCGTTTAGCGTTAGCCTTGAGCGTATCACGCCTTTTTTGCTGTGCAATTCTCAACTGTTCTTTGCGTTTTGCTTTTTTATCATTTTCTTTCAGATTGCTTTTAGATATTGGTATTTGTTTTCTGTAACTCGAGTTTGGATTAATTTTTGTCTTTCCAACTACTCTATCAACGATCAAAAAATTTCTTTTTTCTAAAGAAGCAATTGTATTGAGTGTATATGTCCTGTTTTCTTGACCCACCCAATGTCTTCGGTGGCTATAAATTAAAAATCTTTTACTTGCATCTTTTAAGCATTGGAGTTGTATCTCACTGAGTTTTTTTCCATTTTTTTTGTCCCGAAAACTCGTCCCATTAACTATGCTGTATTATGTTACGGTGTAACATATTTAGAGAAGTTTTTTATAATAGACGTATTTTAACTTACTAATGAAGAATTTGATAAAAAATCACTAAAACTTTAAAATAGAATTATGAATCACTATACAAATAATTTAAATAGAAAAATATTTAGCTATACTCTCTTGATTATGAGTTTTATCGTATCGTTTAACACTCACGCTCTCAATATCATGACGCTTAACACACAATGGATGTGGGATTATGATAACAAACATGAGGGACAAATTATTGGGAAAAAAATATCAGCTCCTACTAAAGAAGCTTACCAAGAAGAATTAAAATATTATGTCGATCTAATCAAAAATCATAATATTGATATTGTTGCACTATCTGAAATTGAAAAATGCGGTATTGCCTATGATTTTAAAAAACAATTGGGTAAAAAATGGACGATCATTTGCCAAAAAAGCCGAGATAGCTTTACTGGTCAGGATGTAGCTATTCTGACTCGATTAAAGTCAATTAAACCTTTTTCAACTTTCAAGTATCAATACACTTATTTACGGACTAAAAAGATCAGACCCAGTAAGATTATCTCTGGCGTTGTGAGTGAAAATAATCAAAAATATTTACTGGTCGCCACTCATTTAATTTCAAAACGTTCACGCAAAAACACATCCAAAAGAATAGCTCAGGCAAAATCTATTGTGAAAGGCATTAAAGTGATGCTAAAAAAGCATGGACAAATGCCTGTGATTATAATGGGCGATTTAAATGACACGCCCGATTCAAAAACGCTCAATATATTAACCCAAAACATGGTTAATACAGCCAATGAACACCCTGTTTGTAGCTATCTATATCGCAACAAATGTGTACAGCTAGATTACATTATCGTTTCCCCATCATTGTCTGGTGGAAAACTTTTCAGTGTTAAAATACCTAAGAAATTCAGCGATCATCGTGCCGTTATTTATAAAAACTAATTTATTGATACTTTCAGCAGATTAAGTATGTGTTGATATTTATATTCATTAAACATCGTGCTAATCGTCTTGATATTGTTTGATTTGTCAATTTAGACTATATTTTAAGATGAGCGTGATTAATTTAATTAACATTGAGGTCGGTCTGATGGTTGCTAAAAAGAAAGTTGCAGTTATAAAAACAGTTACCAAGAAGAAAGCGGTAACTAAGAAGGCTGCGGTGAAAAAAAAAGCAGTCGTTAAAAAAACAGCAACTAAAAAGAAAGCAGTAACTAAGAAAGTTGCGGTAAAGAAAACAGCTAAAAAGAAGGTCGCTAAAAAAAAATCAGTTCCAATTACCTATAACAAAGCACAAACAATAAATGCACTAGCTAAATCAACAGAGTTAAGCAAAGTCGATGCTGAAAAAATATTAAATGCTTGGTCTGACTTTGTTATAGCTTCTCTAAAAAATGGTGATGCCGTTATGTTAAAAGGTTTTGGCACGTTTATCACTAGAAATCAATCAGCAAGAAAAATTAACCATCCTGGTACGGGTGAAATTGTTGATGTACCTGCAAAACGAGTTCCTATTTTAAAAATAAGTAAATCATTTAAAGAATCTGTTAAATAGAGTTTTGATCTGTAATTTTCTTTTAGTGCCGAATGTATTCGGTATTACCTATAAAAAAATAATTATCTTATTTAGGATAATCATAGATAGTTAGTTATTCTTTTTATCCAAGTGTTTTATTTATTTTAATTTCAAAATAGATTTTTGTCTTAATACGCTTGCCAATTCTGCTAATCCTTGTCATCTTATTAATAACTTAAATAAAAATAATTAACCATCAAAGGATTTCAAAATATGAATAAAACAGAATTGATCGACTCAGTTTCAACAAAAGCCGACATCACAAAAAAAGATGCCGCTATTGCTGTAGATTCATTTTTATCATCAATTACAAATGAATTAAAAGATGGAGGAAATACTACTATAATTGGCTTTGGAACCTTTCTTGTCAGGGATCGTGCTGAACGCAAGGGTCGTAACCCACGTACAAATGAGGAAATTACAATCAAGGCAGCGAGAACTCCAGCATTTAAAGCTGGCAAGAATTTGAAGGATACAGTGAATATTTAATAACACGTTTCACCTTATATTAAGGTGGTCAGTTTTATCGGAAAGTATGAATTTTACAATAGAGGTAAACCTATTAATATTCAAGAGGTTATAGAAAAGTTGTTGGCCAATTCTGAAATCGATTTTTCGGCTGTAAGTCAATAGTATCAAGGGGTTTCAGAGAGTTAAGCGACTGTACTTTAAGTCATAGGACCCCATTTTGTTAATTAATTTTTCCTTTGATGATTAGATCGAGTTGTTCTGTTGCCTCTATAATATTTACTAACTTAACAATATCTCAGAAATATAGTCTGAATCATTGGCTTCATAGAAATAAATTATCAGCAGAAAATGACAACGATGAATTGTTAGTATCTGATTTCACTTAAATAGTCTGAAGTATGTCGTTTATGCTCTTTCGCCGCATCAAGTACAAATTGTTTATTAAACGCTGCAAAGATACTGGGGTCTTTATCCATTTCAGGTTTTAGAATGTCAGGATCTAAATCATTGGGTGGGCGGTTAATTTTGTCATAGGCTTTTAATTCTTCAAAAGTTAAAATAAAATCAAAATTTACCATTTTGGCCAGTTTTACAAAATAGCTCGTTTCATCCTTTATCATATTTTTTATTAGCCGTATTATTGTCTGATTAAAATATTGATCATCAATACTTTCCAGTTGAGCACCTTGTTTTTGAATGGCAATTAAATTCTGAACGATCCGTGCCGGTAATTGAGCTTGGTTCTTTTGATAATACAAAGTTTTGATTCGTTGAATCACCTTTTTTGTTTTATCAGCGGAATATTGAATAGGTATGGATTCAGCAATAATACGATTGCCATCCTTATCCAGATAATAATTATCGCAGGCTAACACATGAGTGTTGAATCCCAATAACAGTATGGTTAAGTAGATAAGAAGTGATTTTGTTAATTTATTTGATGTCATGGGGCTGTCAAATACACATTAAGACTCTTTTATTGGTATTACTCATTTTTTTGATTGAGTTCCCTGCACTCTTGATTCATTAACATGGCTATATTCTGTTAATTAATTTTTCCTTTGATGATTAGATCGAGCTGTTCTGTTACCTCTTCAATAGACTGGCAGTCATCAAGATCTAAATCTTCAATGGATTGAGTTAGCTGGCGGCCTTCTTTTGATATTGATCGGTATGTTTGACTACCACCGTGATCATCATCTTCCATCGTACGCATGTTGACCGTGTTTAATTGTCTGCTGTAGCTGGAATCAACTCGACTGATATATTGGTTTCGCAAATCTTCTATTTCATGTTGCATTCCAGAGGAAGGATCGGAGCCGGGAATATTTTCATAAATTAAATCCATTAACATTTTTCCCATTTTTTCTGTGATAGAGTCAGTCATGACTTCTATTCCTGTACAGAATAAATATTCAGGATAGATTGTTCTTGATTGTGTTAATAAATGACGTCGTAACCGATCATCATTTTCATTGTCTTCTGCAAGACTTAAAATACTGTCCCAATCCATATCATGGGTGATATTATTTCTGTCAATGTTATCTCGTATAATACGGGCTGCGATTGCTGCGCAGTCAGAAAATCCACAGGAATGATATTTTCTATGGAGTTCGAGTGACATGCTAAAACCAATGGCTAGTTGGATTAGCTCCTTTTGATTAAGGGTTGTTTTATAAGATGCCGGGTAGCTGATTTTTTTATAATTCATATCATTAATTAGTCCTGTTAAAGATTTTTTCCTTTAATGATTAAGTCGAGCTGTTCTGTTGCCTCTTCAATAGACAGGCAGTCATCAAGATCTAAATCCTCAATGGATTGAGTTAGTTGATGTCCTTCTTTTGATATTGACCGATATATTTGATTACCACCGTGATCATCATCTTCCATCATACGCCTGTTGACTGTGCTTAATTGACAGCTATAACTTGCTTTTGCACGAATCAAATAAATATTACGCAAAGTTTCAATTTCATGCAGTATCCCAGAGGATGGGTCAGAGCCGGGGATATTTTCGTAAATTAAATCAAGTAACATTTTCCCCATTTTTGTGCCTATTGATTTTTTCAGCGTTTTTAACCCTACTCTAAAGATGCAATCAGGATTAATTTTTCTTGATAGCTCTACTAGATCATCTCGTAAACCATCATCATCTTCATTGTCTTGTGCAATGTTTAGAATGCTGTCCCAATTCATCTCATGGGTTATATTATTTCTATCAATATTATCTCGAATAATATGAGCTGCGATTCCTGCACAGTTAGAAAACCCGCATGAATAATCTTTTTGGTGTGATTCTAGTGACATGCTAAAACCAATGGCTAATTGGATTAGCTCCTTTTGATTGAGTGTTGTTTTATAAGATGTTGGGTAGCTAATTTTTTTATTTTTCATACGCTAATTATAACGTTTTTAAAATAATCGACGTTACTAATTAACAAGTCAGATGGCTTTAACTTAACCCTAATTCACCTATACTTTCAAAGTATTGGTCAATTTATAGCTAGGGAAATAATCCATGTTTGAAACAGGTTCTAAAGTGGGGCGTCAGGGGCAGTATGTTATACAGAAAAAGCTGGGGCAAGGTGCATTTGGGGCGGTCTATCTGGCGGATGATACGGTATCCGGTATACCGGTTGCTATTAAAACCATTCCCCCAGAGGTTTCTAGAAATAATGAAGAACTGGATGATCTAAAAAGTAATTTTCAGCTTGTTTACAAGCTCAAACACCCTCACATTGCGGCCTTGAACACCCTGGAACACGACCAAACACTCGATGAATATCTGTTGATAATGGAGTACGTTCAAGGTGAAAGTTTAAGAGCTTGTCGTAAACGTCAGTCTGATCGAAAAATAGGGGTAGAGGAATCTGTTAGGATATTGAAACAACTGGCATCTGCGGTCGATTATTCCCATATGCAATCGATATTGCATCGGGATATTAAACCCGAAAATGTCATTGTCAGTGCCGCAGGAGAGGTTAAACTACTGGATTTTGGTCTGGCATCGCAAATACGATCAACAGTATTAAACAAATCTGCCACACCGGAAGCCGCACTTGCTGCATCTGCATCAGTCATGGCAGGGACACGTCCTTATATGGCTCCTGAAGTCTTTAAGGCAAAAAATCCAGGTCAAGCAGCAGACATCTATGCATTGGGTGTTTTATTTTACGAATTGGTGAGTGGGTTTTTGCCTTTTCAATCAGATGATCCGGTGGTTTTGAAACAGGCTGTTTGTGAGGAAAATCCAGATTCTTTGGAAGAGTTGACGAAAAACCAAAACAAGATTGTTCAAAAAGTTTTGGCAAAAACACCTAATGATCGTTATAAAACAGCCAAAGAATTTGTTGACGCATTAGAAGCGACCTTGCAACCAACCACATCTCCGCTGAAATTTATAATACCTGGTTTGGCTATTTTGGGACTTATTAGCGGTGGAATATTTTATAAATCACAGCAACTTGAAATCACACCTGTTTCTAAATTATTCACCCAGCTTGAGGAAAAATACCAATCCCGAAACATCAAAAACATTGCTTTATTACCTCGATTTCTGGATTGCAATGAATCCATCTACGAAACTTACAAAACCAAAATGGTAAACCAGTCAGGGATTAAAATACTAGAACGTAAAATGTTATCCAAAGTGTTAAAAGATCAGGATATTGCCAATTTATACAATCAGAACATGGAAAAGGTGACCGAGCTGGGATTGAATGATTTAACTCAGTCACAAGCGATTGTGGTGGGAAAATGTATTAATAATCAGTTATACATGCGTTTGATTGAAAGCAATACAGGCACATTACTTGGGGCATCGGAAGTTAAAGTCAACAATGCACTGGACAATATAGCAACTGCCAATACAACCAGAACAACGCAATCGGCAGTGATTGAACCAAAAACCACCCAGATCAGCAAAGGTGAATTAAAACTTAGTAGTATACCCAGTACTGTTAATTGGTACATGGATGGTGCTTTCATGGGCACAACACCCAGTACAAAAGATGATTTAGAGCCTGGCAAGCATCTATTGAAACTTAAAAAAGACGGTTATCAAACCCGAGAAGAAGCGGTGATGATACGTTCGGGAGAAACCACGAGTTTACAATTTAAACTTAAACAGTTGATTACTACAGGGAGTTTACGACTCAGCAGTGACCCGACAGGAGCTAACTGGTACATGAATAATATATTAATGGGAACTACGCCAGACACAGCCAAAAACTTGAAAGCCGGTCGTTATGAAATTCAGTTCAAGCATGAAGGTTACAAAAATAAAGAAAAAACGGTCTTCATAACAAAAGGTAAAACCAGTTCACTGAATGCCAATTTAACCCAATTGGTCACAGAATTTGGATTGACAGTGAACACAACGCCTTATGACGCCACGGTGAAAATATTGAACATCAATCCAAAATACTATGACGACATGAGGTTAAAGTCAGGAGATTATCACATTGAAGTATCGAAATGGGGTTATAACAAAGTTAAGCAATGGGTGACGATTGGTGGGGCAGATAAAACCGTGACGGTGAGATTAAAGAAGCCAGAATCGAGCTGGGCAGACCCCACCACAGGTATGGAGTTTGTAAAAATCAAAAAAGGCTGTTTTCAGATGGGGAGTCCATCGAATGAAGAAGGTCGTTATGATGGTGAAGAAAAGCAACATCGGGTGTGTATTGAACGAGATTACTGGTTGGGTAAGTATGAAGTGACTCAAGGACAATGGAAAAAAGTCATGGGCAATAATCCCGCTTATTTAAAGAAAGAAGGTAAATGTACGTCAGATAAATGTCCTATAGAAACTGTGAGCTTTAATGAAGTACAGAATTATATTAAAAAGCTGAATCGTCAGGGAAATGCTCAATTTATTTTGCCGACAGAAGCTCAATGGGAATATGCTTGTCG
>JABHHM010000412.1 GCA_018671575.1 Methylococcales bacterium
CATACAAATCGCCCATTCCAGAATCAATTCCGCTGACTACTAATAGTTTATTATCCGATACCGTTAAACAGGAACAAATTCAACTGGTGGTAGATGCCACAACAGCCAGTAAACAACAATTATCAGGAATAGAAAATTACCAGGAAGGCTCTATCATTGCCTTTCCCATTCCAGGAGAACAACCCGTCGGCATTTTGGTTTTTCATCGACAATTTCCTCCTGCATTTATCGAACATGACAAAGAAATCGGTATGATTCTAACTTCATTTGCTGGCGAAATGCTGAAGAACTTAAAAGCTTTTGATGCCTTACGAATCAGTGAAAAAAAATACCGTACTTTATTCAATAAAACCAACGATGCCATTTTTCTAATTGACAATGAAACAGGTAATTTTCAGGACACCAATCATGCCGCAACGTTATTGACAGGCCACACAACGGAACAGTTAACAAAATTACGACTAGAAGATGTCCTTGAAAAAAGTGAAAGAACAACAGAAGTGCTTCAACAAATGTCACTTCATTTAACAGACACACAATATTTAGGCTTGGTCACTTATCAACACCCTAACACTGAAAATAGAACAGCCCAATTAACAACCGTCCCACTGTCTGGTAAAGAAAAATTCGGCATGGCAAGAGACATAACCGAAGAACAAAAAATGCAAAGCCTGTTACACGTTGCTCAAAAGATGGAGGCCATTGGACAATTGAGTGGTGGTTTAGCTCATGACTTTAATAATATTTTAGGTATTATCATAGGCAATGCAGATTTACTGGAAATACTGATTACAGACAATGACAAAGCACTTCAGTGCATCAAAACAATTAAAAAATCTAGCCAGAGAGCCGCCAATTTAACCAGACAACTACTCAATTTTTCTCAACAACAATCAAAACATGACGATACTATTGTCGTAACCAATCCCAACAATGTGATCAATGAAATGCATGATTTGATCGAGAAGTCTTTAACTTCAAATATCCAGGTAACCTTTTCCCTCGCACCAGACCTTTGGAATACCAGTATCAATACGGGAGATTTTGCAGACACGGTGCTTAATCTATTAATCAATGCCCGTGACGCTATGTCAAATGAAGGTCACATTACCATTGAGACAAAAAATTATGCTTTGGACAAAAGTTATAGTGCAGTAAATCCTGGTGTAAAACCAGGTGACTACATTGAGTTATCCATCACTGATGATGGAATTGGTATTTCAAAAACCAAGCTGGAACGAATATTTGACCCCTTTTATACAACAAAACCCAAAGACAAAGGAACAGGACTTGGCCTTTCCATGGTTTTTAGTTTTGTTCAAAGATCAAATGGACACATTAAAGTATTATCGGCTATTGGACTAGGCACAACTTTTAAGCTTTATTTTCCTCGATCAGAGGCTGACAAAGTGATCAATCAATCCACTGCAAATGAAAAAAACAACCTGATATCCGCAAATAATGAAACCATTTTGGTGGTTGATGATGAAGAAGATTTACTGCTATTGGCTAAAATAAATTTACAACAACACGGCTATCGAGTCTTAACAGCAAACGATGCTCAAAGCGCATTAGAACAACTAATCAATGAAAGTAATGTGTCATTATTATTCAGTGATGTCATTTTACCAGGAAAAATTAATGGCTACGAATTAGCCAAACGTTCGATTAAATTACAGCCTAAACTAAAAGTACTAATAACTTCAGGCTATATTGAAAAAGACCAACGAAACAAAGACAATCAACCCTTTAACCGTCATTTTCTTAGCAAGCCCTATTCACACAAAGAAATGGTAACAAAAGTGATTCAATTACTCGCCGAGAAAAATACTGATGAGCAATGAAATAACCAATAATAGACTACTGATTATTGATGATGACAAAAAAATCTGGGACGCTTACAATGAAGTCCTGCAAGTTAAATCAACCTCATCCAGCAATGATCAATTACTCAGTTTATTTACATCTGAAGCATCGCCACAATCACTGTCATCCAAATTAACCCCTTTTGAATATCAATTGGATTTTCAAAGCCAGGGAGAAGCAGGTTATCAGGCCGTCCAGCAAGCTCTTAAAATAAACCAACCTTTTGCTGTAGCATTCATAGACGTACGTATGCCACCAGGTTGGAATGGTGTTAAAACGGCACAACTGATCAGACAAATTGACCCCAACATTGAAATCATTATTGTCACAGCCTATTCCGATAGCACTCAAAATGAAATTGTAGCGACTGTGGGGACGCCAGAAAAATTATTGTACATGCGAAAACCGTTTGATATTGAAGAACTCAGTCAGGTTGCACTATCATCAGTCAGCAAATGGAATATTTCATTCCAAAAACAACTACAAGATGAAAGCATTCAGTGTTTATTAAAAGAATTGCAATCAACAAGAAATTATTTGGATAATGTCATTAACTCAATGCCATCTGCATTATTAGGTGTTGACGAATTGAATATCATTACACAATGGAATAATGTCGCTGAAATTTTATTTAAACGTCCCAGGCAAGAAGCTCTCGGCAAACCGATATCGTCTGTTTGTCCTCAATGGGTACTCAATTTCACCACGATTCAGCAAGTCATGACTGAATCACAAGTAAAAATCAAAGAAAAATGCCAAGTAATGACAGAGCAAGGCCTTCATTATTTTAATATGATTTTTTATCCATTAATAGATAAACACAATCATGGCGTTATTATACGAATTGATGACGTGACAGAGCGTACTCGCATGGAAGAGCTGATGATCCAATCGGATAAAATGGTTTCAGTTGGTGGCCTTGCGGCAGGCATCGCACATGAAATCAATACACCTTTAGGCAGCATCATACAAAATGCCCAAATCATTGAAAACAGACTTCAAGTTAATAACAAAAAAAATGAAACAACCGCACTGGAAACAGGGGTAAAAATGCCTCGCCTCTTTGATTACATGGAACAACGAGATATTTTTGATTTATTAAGTGGCATAAGATCATCTGGAGAACGCACCTCTAAAATTGTCAAAAGCATGCTTGGGTTTTGCCGACAAAGTACGGGGATGAGTCAGGAAAATGTTGTTGAAATTCTCAAAGAAGCCATAGAGCTTGCAAAAACTGATTATGATTTAAAAAACAATTACAACTTCAATGCAATTGACATACAACTGGATTATGAATTTAATCTGCCTTCAATAAACTGCGACAAAATAAAAATTGAGCAAGTTATTCTCAATTTAATTAGAAATGCAAGCCATGCTTTGAATGATGACACAAAAGATGATCATCAACCCAAAATCACCCTACAATTGAAACAACGAAATTCTTTTTTACAGATTACCGTTGAAGACAATGGACCAGGCATTTCCAATGAAGCCAAAACACGTCTGTTCGAGCCATTTTTCACCACCAAAGAAGTTGGCGTTGGTACGGGACTGGGATTATCATTGGCCTATTTCGTGATCACCGAACAACATGTTGGGAATATGCAAGTTGAATCAACATTGGGAAAAGGTGCTTGTTTTATCATCGAACTGCCGATTGAAGTGTCGGCTCTTCAATCAAATATGGAGTAAATATTTAATTATCAGAAAAACTAACTGAAAAACATTGAGTTTAATCGATTATGGATTTAAGCCAATGTCCATATGCCAAATACCTTCAACTTCAATCAATAACTCCTGCCGACAAATACTGCCTTTCAGGAACATTACTTTCCCTTGCCAGTCTGTTTCTTCATTGATGACTTGTTCAGCCAATGCCAATAATTTTTCCTCTTTTAAATAAACTTTCACAAAATTCAATTGTAGAGAATTAATCAATGCTTTTGAAATACCTTTAGCAAGCAAAACTTCTTGGTCAATTAATGCGGCAATATTCCTTATAATTTCCTGTAGTTGCAAATGACAGTCAGCCAAATGCTGGCTTTCATGACCCACAATACTGGCAGTACCTGAAATATATAAATCAGCCGAATTTTCATTCCATTGTTTCAATGATGCTCTGGCAAAAGAGGGGCTGTGATTACCGTATTGTTTGGGATATTTAAAAGCACTGAGCTGACGTTGATTTTCGATGGTATGAACAGAATCATTAACGGCTAAAAAATAGATTGTTAATAAATCACCTTTCGTCCCAATTGCAGTTGCAGCAGGCAGTTCCGACTGAAAATTTTGTGTTTTTTGTTCAAATGCCTGATAACGCCCACTACAAAACTGTTGATATCTTTCGACATTATTTTCAGCACCGTTAATGTCGGGAAAATAATTCCACATCCTGACAAGCACTGGCATTTTCTGGTTTCCCAAAAAATCAATAATTTCTTTATAAATAGAATTTACAAATTGATTGATTTCACCGTTAATTTCAACAGCCACGGCCCCCATCAACAAATCATCCATCAGACTAAATCGAATATTTCCCTCAACACCATATTTAATATTCCCTGGACTTGTCCATAGCTCAAGCGTATTTTGTTTTTTCAACTGAGATAATTCAACATTAAAGCTGAGTTGAGTAGCCTGCCTGCTCGAGCGAAACTTATGCCCTTGCGGTATAAGCGGTTGATTATCTATTTTATTTGAGTTAAAACCAACACACAGTAGGATATTTTCGTCAGGATGACAATTGACAAAATCATCATATTCATTTTCGGCTATGTAGTGAGTACCCAGTGACAACATCTGATATTCCAATAGAATCAATCAAGACATTAGAATAACAAAATGACATTTTTTTTACAGTCTTTTATAATCCTAAAAAAATCAGTTAAATCTACTGCAAGCTACGATTCAACTGATTATTTTAGGATAATCTCTTCAGCTACAATCACATCACCAGATCCATGAAGCAACTTCCACTAATATCAAACCATTCAATGAACTCTATCATTGCCTGGAACAATCAAAAAGCAATAACCACTGAACAATTTCTCAATGATGTTTATACTGTTGCCGATTATTTACCCGATGCTAACAAAGCCATTAACCTCTGCAGCAATCGTTATGCATTTTTAGTCAGTTTTTGTGCCATCATTATTCGTCATCAAACCAATATTTTACCTCCCAACCAATTACCAGAGATTATCAATACATTAATTCCCGTGGAAGATGATACCTATTGTATTACAGACAAAGCTGAGTTGAGCCACTCGTCTGCTCAAACGAACCCCATCCCTTTGCAGCATAAAATTGATTTAAAATTGAAACATGACTGTATTTTATTTCCTGAATTAGCACAACCAACTCAATCTCACCCATTAAACATTCCATACATTGCAGAAGATTTAATCTGTGCAATCACCTATACCTCAGGTAGCACAGGCACTCCCAAACCTCAGTTTAAAAGATGGCGATCACTCTTCAACATCGCTCATAAAACCCAACAAAGTTTGGCTCAATATCAAAAAGGCACATCATTAACCTTACTCGCAACCGTTCCATCACAACATATGTTTGGACTTGAAACATCAATCATGTTGCCTTTACAAGCGGGCCATGCCATGCATGACCAACAGCCCTTTTTCCCAGAAACCATTAAAGAAATTTTGACCCAAATTCCTGGTCACAAAGCACTGATCACCACTCCGATGCACATCAAGTCATGCGTTGAAAATAAACTTGAATGGCCTCCACTGGATTTTATTTTATCGGCAACCGCTCCATTACCATCATCATTAGCGACTCAGGCTGAACACCTTTTTAATACATCGGCACTTGAAATTTACGGTTGCTCAGAAGCAGGGACTATTGCAACACGCCAATGTACAAAAAACCCACACTGGAATCCCATTCAGGGAATAAAACTAAATCAGACAGAGCATAAAATTTTATTAACCTCAGATGATTTTGATGATAAAATATTTTTACCTGACCGAATTAAAATACACAACGATGGTTATTTTGAACTACTTGGGCGTAATGAAAATAACATCAATATTGGCGGCAAGAGAACCACTCTGGAAGAATTAAATGTCCATTTAAATGCTATTCACGGTGTGGTTGACGGTACATTTTTTTTACCTGATGAGGATAACCAAAAA
This sequence comes from Methylococcales bacterium, assembly GCA_018671575.1. Taxonomy (GTDB): domain Bacteria; phylum Pseudomonadota; class Gammaproteobacteria; order JABHGC01; family JABHGC01; genus JABHHM01. The sequence continues at coordinate 6,024 of JABHHM010000412.1, forward strand.
ACAACTCGACTTCTGGCCTTTGTCGTCACAGATGAACTGAATTCAAAACAAATAACAAAGGCTTTAAGATTAAAAATTGATGCGTTATTTTTACCTCGCCCCATTTATATTGTTAACTCATTACCACGCTCTGCAACTGGAAAATTACCCAGAAAATCCCTACTCAATTTACTAAAAAAAGTTACCTTAAAATGACCATCGAAAAAACAACAAAACATTATTTTCTCGATGACCAACATCCCTCTTTAAAAGGTCATTTTCCCGAAAACTCTATTTATCCTGGTGTTGTCCTGTTGGATTATGTCATCCATACATTAAAATCTATCATTGATGAAGACATTAAAATCATTAGATTACCCAATATTAAGTTTATGTCTCCACTAAAACCCAATAACCCCCTAGAAATAACATTAGAAACCAAATCAAATCAAACAAAATTTAATTGTTATAGCCAAGCAAAGAAGATTGCCACAGGACAAATTTATTTTGAGAGTTAAAACCACATTGTGAAACCATTAAAATTAACCCACTACACAATGACCAGTGCATTAGGTCATGGCAATAGCAAAACACTTCATGCACTTGAAAACGGCATCAGTGGATTACATTATAATGATTTAAAAGCTGAGTTGAGCAGCTTACCTGCTCAAACGAAACTTATGCCCTTGCAGCATAAAGCTGATTTCGCCGACCAGCCAAACGCCATAGACTTACAAACCTACATTGGTCGTGTCAAAGGTGTTGAAGACATTGTTCTGCCCGAACATTTAACTCGCTATCATTGTAGAAATAATCAATTGGCTCTGTTGACGTTACAACAAGACAACTTCATAGAAGCCGTTAAACAAGCAAAAAAGACCTATGGTAAAGAGCGTATAGGTGTGTTCCTAGGCACCAGCACTTCGGGCATCAACGAAACTGAAAAAATCTACAGAAGCCACATCAAACAGCAACAACCGTTTCCCTCCAATTATTATTATCGTGAAACCCACGATAATTTTTCTCTGGCAGATTTTGTACGACGCTATTTAGATATTAAAGGCCCTGCTTTCGTCGTATCTACGGCTTGTTCGTCCAGCGCTAAAGTTTTTGCCGATGCTTATCGTTTTATTCATGCAGGTTTTTGTGATGCCGCCATTGTTGGAGGCGTTGATTCACTCTGTCTCACAACATTGTATGGTTTTAATTCACTTGAACTGGTTTCATCACAACCATGCAAACCTGCCGATCAAAACAGAAATGGTATTTCCTTAGGAGAAGCAGGTGGTTTTGCCTTGCTTGAAAAAATGCAAGCTTCGTCCCCAGCAAGTGTTTGTTTAGCAGGTTATGGAGAATCGAGTGATGCTTACCATATGGCAACCCCTAACCCAACAGGAAAAGGCATGGCAAAAGCGATTCAACTGGCTTTACATCGTGCCAACTTAAATGCTACAGACATCAACTATATCAACTTACATGGCACAGCAACTAAAACCAATGATTTGGCAGAAGATAAAGCCATCATTTCAACACTAGGAAACGCTATTCCCTGTAGTTCAAGCAAAGGATGGACAGGACATACATTAGGTGCGGCGGGAATTACAGAAGCGGTTATCAGTGCAATTTGTCTGCAACGGCAGTTTTTACCCAAAAGCCTAAACACAGAAACCATTGACCCCAATATCCAAAGCGATATATTACGTCACAACCTATCAAAAAAAGTAAATTATATTTTATCCAATTCTTTTGGGTTTGGTGGCAACAACTGTAGTCTTATTCTAGGAAATTTAACATGACTACTCTCTACATCAATGGCATAGGAATATTAGCACCTGGCATTGAAAATTGGCCTGAATGTAAAACCATTCTAACTCAACAAAAAACTTATCAGCCCAATACACTGTATAAAATAACCAGTCAGATCATACCCGCCAAAGAAAGAAGACGTGCCAGTCGAACATCATTAATTGCCGCGTATGTTGCTGAGCAAGCAGTTAATCAAGCAGAAGTTTTAGCTGATCAGTTAAGTTCTGTTTTTTCATCTTATGGTGGTGATTTACAAATTGCTGATAAATTATGCACTTCTTTGGCGGATAATGACCCGTTTATTTCCCCCATCCAGTTCCATAACTCTGTTCACAATGCACCCGCAGGTTGTTGGAGCATTGCCACTCAAGCACAATCAACCACCACCAGTTTGGCTGGCAGTCATTTCAGTTTTCAGGCGGCACTACTGGAATCAGTGGCATTATTAGAAACAGAAGACAATGACATTTTATTGGCCTGCTACGATTCAAAAACACCTGAGCCACTGAACAGTCAACATACTTCCAATGCAGATTGTGGCGTTGCTTTAATTTTATCGAAACATTCATCAAATCAATCCATTATCCAGCTCAGCTTATCTCTGACCAACAAAACAGATATCAATAATAAAATACCCGCGTGTTTAAAACCATTAATTACTGCCAATGCATCTATGCAATCTCTCATACTACTTGATGCCATTGCCAACAAACAATCATCGGTAATATTGGATTATTTAGATAACCTACAAATAAAATGCTTGCTGAAAAATGTCTAAACAAAACCACCTAAATAACATTGATATTGGCCAACTTATCCCACACTCAAAAGAAATGGTATTACTTGATCAGGTAATTGATTATGATGAACATCAAATTATAGTTACCACCCAATCTCATTTAAATAAAAACAATCCTTTAAGATTTAATGACCAATTATCGGCCACCTGCGGTGTTGAATATGCAGCACAAAGCATGGCACTACACTCGTCACTAATAAATCAACATTCATCCAATGAAATACCAAAAGGTTATTTGGCCGCCGTTAGAAAGCTTCAATTAACCGTTCAAAGACTTGATCAAATTGAGGGTAAACTAGAGATAAAATCAGAAAAGATTGCAATAGACACAAAAATGCTTATCTACACATTTCAATTGTCAGCAAAACAAGCGTTATTAGTGGAAGGACAAATTTCAATTTATTTGTATTAAAAACATCAAAAATAACAATATTTTTGGTATTTTAATTTTCACCATGAAGTGCATGAAATTTTCTTCATTGTCTTCATGCGCTTCACGATTAAACAAATTTATCAAAGTCTGTGTGTAAACATGATGCCACGGCATTATTATAAATTTAGTCAACAGATCAATGCAGTCAAATTCGTGTAGATCCGTATTAACTCGTGGCTAAATATTATGCATTTATAAAGACTTCTTTTTAGAACCACAGATAGACTTAACGACTAACCGTGTTCACCCCTAAGGAATGGGCACGAAATAACTTCCGTTTCTTGGTTTTAGGTTTATGTTAGATTTAAATGATCTGATTGAGCAAAATTGACGGTGTAGTCGTTCTACATCAAGATTTTGTGATTGAAGATCATTTAAAGATGGCATGAAGATAGGAGTAAGAACCAGAAGTTATTTCGTGCCCGTTCCTTGTATACTAATTATCATGAATCATTAGTAACATTATTATAAGTATTACTAATGATTCTAGCATATGATTTAGATAGTTATTGGGAAGGTCGTCCGTTCCTAAAGCCACATTTA
>JABHHM010000413.1 GCA_018671575.1 Methylococcales bacterium
AGACAACGAAATAAATTCAAAAGAAGAACATACAAATAAAACTTCAAAACAGACAGAAATTGATGAAGATACATTGAGCAGGCTTATAAAAAGCAAAGATGTTAGTGCAGTAAATGAAGTGATGTCAAAAATGGATGAGGCGCTAGAAATAATTATTCAGGACATGAAAAACGAAGATTATACTAATATGAATAAAAATGTATTCACGATTAAAAATTGCTGCAGTTATTTGGGGATGACAAAGCTACTATTTACCTGTAAAAAAATCCTGCAAGAAAAATCCACAAAATATTATGATGAATTAATTACTGATTATCGAAATGCAGACAAGTTGATTAAGCAAATAATTAAGAAATACTAGAGTTCTTGTTCAACCAATGATTTGATTTGTTTTGAGGTAACAGGCTTGTGAATGATCTCATCAACGTACTGTTTAATCTCCAATTCTTCCATCATGTCAAAGTCGTTGCCGGATATCATAATCACTTTAATCTGATAATCAGGATCAATTGTCTCACGCCAAGCTTTAGCAACCTCTAGCCCGTTCAGAAATGGCATGTCATAATCAATCAATAATAATTGATAATCTTGCTCATTAAATGCGTCAACTGCATCTTGTCCATTGCTCTTTAAGATTGGCTGGAAATTTTGATTTAAAGCCTCTTTATAAATCGTGAGTAAATTAGGGTCATCATCAGCCACTAACACATAGGGTTTTTGACTTTGTTCGGATAGATTAAAATCTTCTTCAGATGTTTTATCAAGAATTGAAGACAATGATAAATTAATCAATTCATTGTCAATAATCGTAATCGGTAATACAAACCAGAATAAACAGCCATTTCCATAAACGGTTACCACATCAATTTGACCACCTTGGCGTGTCACTATTTCTTTACAGATAGATAAACCCAGTCCTTTACCCTCAATTTTAAGAGCAACATCATTCGCACCTCTGTCAAATGCATTAAAAATAGTGGGAACGACTTCTTCGGCAATTCCCATTCCTTCATCGATCACTTCAAACTTAATGATGCCAGAATTATCACTATTTAAAGTGTTCATTTTTACACGAACATTGATAGTGCTATTGTCGGGACTGAATTTAATGGAGTTAGTAATCAAGTTCATTAAAACACGATACAATTTTTCTTTATCAGTCGTAATAATTTTAGGAATGTTGTACATCGTTATCATGATGTCTATGTTTCTAATGGCACAACGATCCTTATTCATCAAAAAAATATCGTTCATGATTGACGAAAGATTACATTCAACCGATTGAAAAGTTAATTTACCAGATTCTATTTCAGTAATATCCATCGCATCATGAACCAGCATTTTTAAATGCTTGGCATTTGCATTTAATCCGTTTAATCGATTATTAATATAGGGATTGTCATTGTTAATGAAATAATCTTTCATTAAATCAACTGCATCAATAATTCCTGTTAGCGGACCTTTAATGTCGTGATTGATCTTGCCAATAAAAACAGATTTACTTTTGTTGGCATTTTCAGCATCTTCTTTTGCATACACTAATTCTTCTGTTCTTTTGAGTACCTGCATTTCCAAATCAATAGAGTTTTTTTCAATTTTCACCACGGCTTGATTATAGGCATTGGCTATTTCAGTCAATTCATAGAGAAAAGTCGGAACTTCCACTTTTCTATAGTCATTTTCACTGATGTTTCGTATTGTATTGGTGATGTTGATAATCGGAGAAATGGTGGTTTTGTTAAATAATCTCAGAGCAATACCTGAGATAATAACCAATAGCAACGAGACAGAGATAACCGCATTAAAAAATATTTTTTCAAGTGTTTTATTGTAGATGCTTTTATCTATAGCAACGTACAAATGACCGATAATAGACTGATCGCCAGCAAAAACGGCATCTTCATTATTTTCAATAACCGGTGAATAAATCACCCAATGGTTTAAATTGTTAAAATGATCACCTTCTAATTCGATGCCTTTGCTAATTTGATCATTAACAACATGATGTTTGATCGCATTAGACAGAGCATCTGAAGATTGATGTAAGATTTCACCATCATTTTTGAGAAAAACAATATGTTTAACATTGATGAATTTTAAGTAATTATCAACAATATCTTGTGCATCTGATTCATTTGAATAGGTTAAAGGGTATTCAGCATCATGAGCTAAATTATTAATGATTCCGATACCTTGATTGATTAACAGATTTTTTTGTTCCGAGCTAAAAATATAAAACGCCCCTATTGAACTGACAATCGCCTGAGACAACAGAGCACTAAACAGTAAGAAAATAACGACTTGGCGAAGTGTGTAGGTACGGGTGATCATTTTTTGTTTGGGAAAACAATTGTGTAAGCATCATTATCAATATTAGCGTCCAAATATTTAGCCGTTCGACGATTAAAAGCCAGATGATAATTATTCGATAAATGCGTTTTTTTAACCTTAACTCCTGAAAATATTTTATTTAATAGTTTGGCTATTTGTTGACCGTATTGATTAAAATCATTGAAAACACCCAGTAACATACCTTTTTTAACATACACAACATTTTGCGTGTAAAGCGGAACTTTCTTTTTCCATGCTTTAAGAAGTAAGTTTTTAATCATTTTTCTATGTACTTTGAAGCCTTCATATCCCATTAAAATGGTTTCGTTTTTATTCATAGATTTTAGTATTGTTTTGTAAGAAATGATCATTTCTTTAGCATTATTTATTTCATGGAACTGGTAGCTCAAACTCGGGTGATTAATATGGTCAAATGCCCATTTTAAATTACGGTGAACAACAACGTGTATTTTTTTAACATTCGGTGTTAAAGACGGGATAAATTTATTAAATACTCTTGGTGAGACAATTAAATTAACCTGATAGTGTTTGGAGGGTTTTATAAAATTAGAAGAGGCATGAATGACTGGAATGCTTAAATCGAGTTTGTTCACTATTTTTTTGCTGTACTTACTCAAGGTCACTAGACCAACAATCTGATTTTTATCAATCCACTGTTTGATGTCGTTTGCTTTTGTTTTTCTTTCCAGAGTCTTAATAATGACTGTGTGAGTGGAGTTTTTCTTAATGTTATCGATTATAACTTGGTAATACTTGATGGCTTTAGATGATGAGTTTGGATAGACAACGCCTAAATTTTTGGCGTAGAGAAGCCCGCTTGCAAATTGCAATGAAAGTAAAAGGATCAATCTAAGAAATAACAAAGAAAAACGCACAATAATGCTTACCTATGAATAACCATGAGGGTTGGTAAGAACATTGTGGTTCTTGAAACTTTAAACGGGATGGGGTCTAAAGTTAAATAATACACTGTAATAATAGTCTATTATTGTAACAATGTTAAGGAATAAATCTGACCAGCGGTACGATGAAACGGATAGATGTAGTGAATGGGTAGAAAAAAAGGTCACAATATCACTAAAATATGACCATTAGTCATTGAATAGATAAAAAAACATCACAAATCATGTTAGAAATGGATAATAAGAAAATGGTTAGAAATTTTGCAATGATATTCTCATTAATAGGCGTTATATTTTTGATTTATCATTTTATGGGCTCAAATCAAACGATAAAAGTTAAACAGCAACATCAAATACAAGGTGACAAACTTGGCGAAAAACAAACGCTAAAAAAACACATTGAGAGCAAAAAGAGTCATCAGTTAAGTACAGCCGATATAGAAAAATTAAAAGAACACCCAAAAGATAGACTGAAAAAAGAATTATCCGACAATTTATGGTTAGCGGAAAACTCATCACAAAGAACCCAATTGATGAATGATCTGAATAAGATCAATGTGAAAATACAAAACAAGACGGCTACTGTTGAAGAAGAATTCGAGTTTTACACTGAAATGATTAATCTTAAACAGCAGCAAATACGAATGATTGACTATTTTAATGAAAAAAAATGGGCAAGAAACGATCAGCAGATGAATGATACCGTTGGTGGATTAAGACAAGATATTGATGAACTGAAATATCATCTTTTGCACAGCCAACCAAATTAACATAGGAGCATGAAATTGATTAAGTACATAAGCACCATAATTTTGATAAGTTTTGGCTCACTGGCACAGGCGGGTATGTTTGATCGCTATGTCGCAATTGGTGATAGTATTTCTCACGGCATGCAAGGTTACAGCGTTGAAAAATCTCGTCAGAAAATGAGCTATCCTGCTCGTCTTGCAGAAAAGATGGGGACTCAGTTTAATCAGCCTTATATCTTATTTTCAGGTTCAGCACCCAATCCAGAAGACAAGCTAAAGGGAAATATCAAATGGTATCACTGGTATTATTTTACGGCTCCCGGCGGTTATCGTGAAAATTACTATGATAATCAAAGCGAGCTGAATAATTTTTCTGTATCAGGGGCAACGCTTGATGATTTATTGCATCGACCTGGTGATAAAAACCATGCTCTTAAAGTTTTGTCCATCGATGGCGAACCACAATTAATACAAGCATTAAAACGAAATCCTACATTCATAACAATTACCGCAGGTATGAACGATATTATGAATTTTGCATTTCTAAATGACATTGAAAGTTCACCGACTCCTGAAGAGTTTCGTAAAAATTTAGATGAACTGGTCGCAAAAATCAAAGCAACATCATCCGTACAAGGTGTTGCTATTTCAAATGTACCTGACATTATTTTAATGCCTGTTTTTGTTTCTGCAGAAGAAGACGGACATCCTAAAGGCAGTAAAAAAATGTTCTATCTTAAAGATACAACGGGTATTGATGATGCCGTTTCAACGCCTGACGAAATAGCCTTTATGCAGGCAAGAGTGGCAGGATATAATGTTGAAATAAAAAAAGTAGCAGAAGAAAATGGATGGGCATTAATTGATTTATATGAATCTGTTAAAAAAGAATCGCATCAACTGATCGATGCAAATTGTGAAAAAACAGACCGAGTAGTAACAAAAGATTATTTGGGCGGTGTTTTTTCGCTGGATGGTTTACACCCGACAGCAATAGGACAATCTTTGTTTGCAAATTTATATATTTCTGCAATTAACAAAACATACGGAACAACATTAGGTTGTGTTGATGAATATAAAACATCACAAAATGACACGTTATATACAAATCCGGTAGATCCGAGATAATTGATTGAGGAAATATATTTTTAACCATCAAAAACTATTTGATGTGTTTATCTTAATATTTATCTTTCTTTTATTGAGTTATTGGACAGGAATATATCAACTTCCTTTGTTTGTTTTGTGTGTATCCCCAATACACCTTGTATTCTCCAAAAAATCACTTTTTTTGAATGATTTAAAGCTCATTAAAGAAGGCGATTATATTTCAGCATCTAAAAATTATTCACCAGAACCCGAAGATTATCAGTCGTTAGGTATTGTGGTTAGTGTGAAAAAAGATGAAAAAAACTGGTTAGTTACAGCAGAAAATAATAGCCAGATAGAACAATACACTGCCGCAGATGTAAAAATAGAGCGTTTAGTTTGATGGTGTTTCTTCCATGATGGCATGAAAGTTCTTATTAAAATAAATAACCATAGAAATACACAGTAGAATCACTCCAGTACCGATATAA
>JABHHM010000206.1 GCA_018671575.1 Methylococcales bacterium
CCCAGCTCAACGGTTGCCTGATCAGAATTGAATATTTCTGTTTTTGCCTGAAAACCTTTGGTATAGCGCAATGCAAATGATTCGTGTCGTCCAAAGGCACATTTATTTGAGGTGGGTGTCAAGATTATTCTTCTTTGGTGAACGGGCTAAATAAAGTATTTTAGAATGCCACAGAAAACCAGATGAGGAAGTAAAAAATATTTAGTCTGTAATGCTATTTTTAATTAAAGAGTACAACAAGAAAGCGATTTTGTCAGTATTTTTATTCTATGATAATATCAAATTGGTTTGCTTCTGTTTGATGAGAATAAAATAATATTTTATATAAATCAATTATTTATATTGTTCTATTGGTTGTGTTAATTTAATTGAAAACCATTGTATCATTCAAGGTATGCTGAATAAATAACATTTTATAAGGTGGATTTTTAGGTTTTAACAATCGAAACGAGTACATTGAATACTATCGCTACGGTTTAACTTAAAATACTTGATTAATCCATCAAAAAAACATATCATCAGCCGTTCTTTTAAAACAATACAAGTTTCTGCAATGCAATGGATAAAATAAGGTCTATTGTATCACTACAAGAGGTTCATTATGAAGGCTGATATCCATCCACAATACGATGTTGTCAATGTTGCATGTAGTTGTGGTAGCAACTTTACAACAAAATCAACGGTAGGGCATGATTTAACCATTGAAGTTTGTTCTCAATGTCATCCATTTTATACTGGAAAGCAAAAATTACTTGATACCGCGGGTCGAGTTGACAAGTTCAGGAAAAAATATGGTGCAAAAACAGCATAAACCAGCTGGTTGCATTAAAAAAATCAAAAAGGCGCTATTTTATAGCGCCTTTTGCTTTTTGTGGCTTAATATTTTTAATGTATGTTATGCCAGTTGTACCGCTAGATATTTTGATGAAGAAGTCAAAATTAAAACAGTCATTGATGGGGATACCATTCGGACTGATAAGAATCAATCTATTCGCTTCATTGGTATCAATACACCAGAAATCAACCATAAAGGTGGTCGCTCAGACCCTTATTCACAAAAGGCCAGAAAAGCACTGGTCAATCTGCTCAAAAAATATAATAACCGTGTCCAATTAATTTATGGTCAGGAAAAAAAAGATAGGTATCATCGCTTATTGGCTCATGTTTTTGTTAATCATTCGATCAATGTTTCAGCTGATCTATTGAAGCAAGGCTTGGCGATTCAAATTTCTATACCGCCTAATTTAAGATTTAACTCGTGTTATAGACACCTTGAAAAACAAGCAAAATCAGCAAATTTAAATCTTTGGCGTACCAAACGTTTTCAGGTATTTAAAACCAGTGATTTAAAAAAATCATTGAAAGGTTTTTATCTTGTTGAGGGAAAGGTGAAAAAAGTTATTAAAAATAATCGAGCAATTTGGATCACTTTAAACAATAATTTTATCATTAAAATAAAAAATAAATATTTTCATTATTTTGATCAACAAGAATTATTAACCTTGAAAGGGCAAATAATTCAAGCCAAAGGCTGGATATATCACCGAAATAACAAATCACGAATGAATATTAAGCACCCAGATGCAATTAAATATAAAAAATTATGAATAAATACAATGCCAGAGTTACCCCCATTACCAGTCTTGATGTTTTGTCACAACATGAGGTTGCTCAATTGTGCGACATGAGTCAAGGAGGGCTTCATGATTTGCTACATGGCTGTTCTTTGGCGGTGTTAAATTGTGGCAGTGAAATTGATGATGGTCGAGTTTTATTAGAAGAATTTAAGGATTATAGTATTGCCATCATACAGCAAGAACGGGGTATTAAACTTGAATTGAAAAATGCACCTTCAAATGCGTTTGTTGATGGTGAATTGATTGTTGGTATTAAAGAACATTTATTTTCTGTTTTACGGGATATTGTTTATGTCAAAAATGAAATTGATAATAATTCAAAATTTGATTTGTGTTCATCAGGTGGAATTACCAATGCCATTTTTCAAATATTGAGAAATGCAAAAATCTTAAAAGCCAATATTAATCCAAATTTGGTCGTTTGTTGGGGAGGGCATTCAATTTCAAGAGTAGAGTATCTCTATACCAAAGAAGTGGGTTATGAAATGGGGTTAAGAGGCATACATGTTTGTACTGGTTGTGGTCCTGGTGCGATGAAAGGGCCAATGAAAGGTGCCACTATTGGTCATGCCAAGCAGCGTATCAATGATGGTAATTATATCGGCTTAACAGAACCAGGTATTATTGCCGCAGAATCGCCCAACCCCATCGTGAATAATTTGGTTATTTTTCCTGATATTGAAAAACGTCTGGAAGCTTTTGTGCGTTTAGCAAATTGTATCGTTGTTTTTCCTGGTGGTGCTGGAACCGCAGAAGAAATTTTATATTTATTGGGTATTTTATTGCATCCCGATAATTCAGAAATCCCTTTTCCCTTAATTTTTACTGGGCCTAAATGTTGTGAACATTACTTTAAAGAAATTCATCACTTTATTGAAGCAACATTGGGTTTTGAAGCACAACAGAAATATAAGATCATTATTGATGACCCAGAACAAGTTGCGAGAGAAGTTAAACGAGGTATTGATGATGTTTATCAATTTAGAAAATCCACCAGTGATGCCTTTTATTTTAACTGGCTATTAAAAATTAATGATGATTTTCAAAGACCATTCAATCCAACCCATGAAAATATGGCAAAACTTGAATTGCATCATGACCAACCTAAACATCATTTGGCTGCCAATTTAAGGCGTGCTTTTTCGGGCATTGTTTCGGGTAATGTGAAAGATGAAGGTGTTCGTTTGATTGAGAAAAAAGGGCCGTATGAAATTAAAGGTAATCCAGAAATTTTAAAACCACTGGATAAACTGTTGGCTTCATTTGTTGAGCAGCATCGGATGAAGCTACCAGGTAGTGTTTATCATCCTTGTTATCAAATTATTGATTAGGAAACGATCATTGCAAATATTTAAAATAGACGCAGTGAATTATCCTATACTTAATTGAAAGCATAACAATAAATCAGAGATTATTATGAATTCAAATTTAACTTCCCTTATTCAAGCCAATGATGATGAATCACTGGTTGTTCAATATTTACAAGATAACCCTCATTTTTTTGACGATCATGAAGATTTATTGTCTTGTTTGGTCTTTAAGCAAGAAAAAGCAGATGTGGTTAGTTTTCAAACACTTCAAGTCAATGCATTACAAAAGAAAACAAAAGAATTGGAAAGTAAACTCAATAAATTTGTTGATGTTGCTCATGACAATGATTCAATCAATCAAAATATTCAACAATTTTGTTTGGACATCATGGATTGTGAATCTTTAGAAAAAATGTTTGATGTTATTTCAAAAAAATTAGAGAAAGATTTTAATATTTTACAGTCTAATATGAAAATTGTTAGTTCAGAAAATTTATCAGAGAATTCTTTTTTCATTACTGAAAAATCTGCTGAGTATCAAATTGTAAAAAACAGAATAGCAGATGGAGCTGTTTTTTGCGGAAGGTTGAATAAATTACAAATCAAACAAGTCTTTACAGAATCAAATGAAATGATTAAATCTTTGGCAATTATTCCGTTAAAAACTCATTCTGTTAATGGTTATTTAGTCATTGGCAGTGATGATGGCAATCGATTCCATCCTGGTATCGGGACTGATTTTCTTGATTTTTTAGGAAAGTTTATTGCAAAAGCGGTTGGGACTGTCATTAAGTCCAAATAATTTTCTGTTCTTGCTTTCTATTTATTTTAGATTCAAAATGACCTGATTGAATAAAAATGTAGGAATAGTCGTTCTATCTCGAGCTTTTATGATTGAAGGTCATTTGAATGTGAAGATGGAATCAAGAGAGGGGATTATTCAGTGTTCATCCCCCTTAATGTTGATATCCATAAAAAAACCTCGTCAGGACGAGGTTTTTTTATTAAAGATATAAGATGTATAGTGACTAGAAAGGTCGTCCGATTCCAACACCGAAAACATAAGGGTTGATGTCAACATCTGTTCTGATGACTACACCCGCAGTTGTGTTAATTTGTGCTTCTGTTTCAATATTAATATATTTCAAATCAAAATTAACAAACCAATCGTTACTAAGAGCGATGTCAGCACCGATTTGTGCCGCCAGTCCAAAAGAACTCTTCAAGCTAACATCTTGCGAAGTACCTGCACTCAATGAAACTAAAGCAGCATCTAGAGAACTACTGGCTTTTTCGTTAAAAAACATAGTGTAGTTCAAACCTAAGCCAGCATAAGGTCTAAATTTGGCATTAGGAGCAAAATGATATTGCATGAATAGAGTTGGGGGTAAAACACGAGCTTCTGCAATGGTCCCTGGTGCAGCTGAACCTAATGCGCCATTGCCACTGATTTTGTGTACTGAAGTTAGGTCTAGTAATAATTCTGCACCCCAATTATCTTTTAACATGTAGGTGAAGTCGATGTCCAAAGTCATATCGTCATCAACACTCACTGTTGAATTGGCTAATGTAGAACCTCCATCGTTATTAACCGTCACAACTGTGCTACTTTCATCTGGACTGATATTAATTAATCTTGCTCGTATCAGCAAATCACCTGCTTCAACTGCAAAAACCACACCATTTATTAGGAGTAAACTTGCGATTAACAATCCACGTAAAATATACATTTTTCCATCCCCTGTTGTTATATGAAGTGATAATATTAACCGAATACTGTAAATTCTTTTTGATCTAGGTCAATTTTATTGAGATTAAGTGAAAAAAGTATCCTTGTATGAAATTAATGAAAAAACTTTCCGTTAGTGTGATTATTCCAACTTACAATAGAAAAGAGGTTGTTTTACAGGCGATTGATTCTGTCTATCGACAAACATTTCCTATTGCTGAAGTGATTGTTATTGATGATGGTTCAACGGATGGGACACAATTATCAATTGATGAAAAATTTCCACAAGTTACCTATATTTCCCAGGAAAATGCAGGCGTTAGCTCTGCAAGAAACAGAGGCATTAATATCGCCAATGGAGAGTGGATTGCTTTGCTTGATTCTGATGATCAATGGTTGCAAAATAAGCTGGAAAAACAATTTAAGGTATTAAAAGATCATCCCGATATGTATTTTTGTCATACTGATGAAATATGGATTCGCCATGGAAAACGAGTGAATCAGATGAATAAACATAAAAAGTCTGGCGGTTATATTTTTGAACAATGTTTGCCATTGTGTTGTATTTCCCCTTCTGCATCACTGATTCATCGGCAGGTTTTTGAAGAATTTGGACAATTTGATGAGTTATTACCCGTTTGTGAAGATTACGATTTTTGGTTACGTTATTGTAGTCAGGCGGAGGTTGTTTATGTTGATGAACCGTTGATTATTAAAAATGGAGGTCATGAGGATCAGTTATCCAGAAAGCTGTGGGGAATGGATCGGTTTCGTATCAAAGCATTGGAAAAATTGATTCGCTCAAATGTGTTGAATGAGCAACAGTTGATATCCACTATTGCGATGCTTGAAAAAAAGGTTCTGGTTTACAATAAAGGGGCTGAAAAACGTGGAAAATTTGCTGAAGTTAAGTATTATGAATCCTTATTGTCATCAATCAAACAACCAAAATAATGCAGAAAATAAATTTTGTCATTGCTTTTATCCATGAGGCAAAACCCATTATACAGTTTTTTAAACTAACAAAATTTCAATCAAAACCTTACGCTATTTATAAGTCAGAACAAATAAGTTTAATCATCAGCGGATGTGGGAAATTAAATTCAGCTGCTGCGTGTGGTTTTTTATTTGCATTGGATAATCAACCAGCTCAATGGATTAATTTTGGAATTGCAGGACATCGAGATGCATCCATTGGTCAAGCATTCATCGGTAATAAAGTAACCGATAGTGATTGTGGGTGGCATTGGACTTTATCTACTCAAGCTTCAATATTGCTGTCTCTTTCTATTAATACTGTTGCTGAGCCAGAAACTCAATTTAATGATGAATGCTTGTATGAAATGGAAGCTTCTGGTTTCATGACGGCTTGTATTAAATATACTTCGCTCGAAAATATCAGTGTGATTAAAATTATTTCGGATAATCAGCAAACAAGTCATCAAACATTAACGGCTAAAAAAATAAAACAGTTGGTCAGTGATCAATTGGGTAATTTAGAACAATATATCAATACATTATGAAAAAAACAGTCTTATTAACAGGAAGTTCTAGTGGCATAGGCAAAGCAATTTGTGATTTATTATTACAAAATAACTTCCATGTCATTGGTGTTTGCAGGCATCCAGACTGTTTTGATCATAAACATTATACTCCTATCGTCTGTGACTTATCAAAAGTAGCTCAAATTGAACAAATTTTTAAACCACTTTTAAAAAATCATCTGATGATAGATGTGGCTATTTTAAATGCAGGCGTTCCTATTTTTGGTTTTATCGAACAACAGTCAGTTAAAACTATTGTCAATGCCATTGAAATGAATTTAACCAGCCATCTTATTTTATCCAGATTATTATTGCCCATTTTAAAGCGACAGCAACGTAGCCATTTAATTTTTATGGGGTCAGAATCTGCATTACAAGGTGGCCAACAAGGGTCGCTTTATTGTGCTGCAAAATTTGGATTGCGTGGATTTGCTCAATCGTTAAGACAAGAATGTGCCCATAGTAATGTTTATATTTCCACTATTCACCCAGGAATGGTTAAAACTTCATTCTTTGATAATTTGTATTTTGAACCTGGTGATCAGCCTGAAAATGTTGTTGATGTGGGAGATATCGCCAAAACGGTGTTGCAAATTATCACCTCTCAGACAGGC
This sequence comes from Methylococcales bacterium, assembly GCA_018671575.1. GTDB lineage: Bacteria > Pseudomonadota > Gammaproteobacteria > JABHGC01 > JABHGC01 > JABHHM01. The sequence continues at coordinate 6,835 of JABHHM010000206.1, forward strand.
AGTGTATTTGATGAAGTGGTTATCAGCCCATTAAAAAAAGTGGTTAAGAAAAAATAACTACAAAGTTATACTACAAGACATAAACTTCGTTTGAGCAGACGAGCTACTTAACTCAGTTTTATATTTTCATTACCTGTTGATACAGCGCATCCTCAAATGTTTTGTTATCGGGATAACTTTTGCCAAAAACATCTTTCCACAATTGTTGATCTTCCATGCAAAAATAGAAAAAGACTTTATCTTTCCATGGTTTGAAAAATTGCCAAATAGTCGAAAATAATTCAACCTTTATTGAATAGGGGTACGATAATTTTCCAGCAGCATCTTCCATCGGCATTTGCATGATTTTGCTTTCAATGCCGTTGAGTTTGATCTTTTTCATTGATGCCTTGGTAAAAGTTAATGTGCCCATTGAAATAAATGAAATTTCATTGGCTGAAAATAGTGACATGAGTTTTTCAATGACTGTTCGGTAATCATTTTGCCAGCCTTGATATTGCACAATAGGATGGAAATGAAATGCGATGGCAATATTTTTGTCTGCCAAAGCACGGGCAGATTGTAGTCTGTCATTTAATGAAGCGGTAAAATGTTCCTCATTATGGATAATGACATCGGGATTTAATGACCAGCTAACGACAACATTTTTTGGAATGTCATTATTTAAAAAATACCCAATATTTTTTGATTTGGTTTTAAATTCTAGGAAAATATTGGAATGATTTCTGGCAAACTCAATTTGTGCATCTAAAACCCCATGACGATTGCCCCACAACAAAGAGTCTGACGCCTGACCTGAGCCGATATGATAATGTTTTGTGGGGTCAATGGGGATATTGTTTAATTTTTCAGCCAAGTTTTTATCAATTGTAACGTGTTCGGGTTGATAAAATGATTGAATACTGCAATAACTGCAACCAAAACCACAACCTTGTGCCACATCGATGGTGTATAAATTGCAACAGGCTGTTTTATCAGAATAAACAGGACATAAACCAAATATATTGTGATGTTCTTCGTTACTGTGTGCTTTTTTTCTGGGATGTTCGGCTTTTAAGAAGTCCTGTGTCGGGTAATTATTTGCTTGATGAAGCAGGTCAGCATGTATTTTATGCAGAGTATGGAGTGCTTTTTTTCGTGATGATTTATCTATATCCTTCAAAGGGACAAGTTTAGTTCGAGCAGACGAGCTGCTCAACTCAGCTTTATCCCGCAAGGGGATGAGTTTCGTTTGAACAGACGAGCTGCTCAACTCAGCTTTATCCACAGTAGTGGATAAGTTGTCATTGAAGTCGACGTGGTGGCTCAACTCAGCTTTAATTTCAAACGTGCTTTCAATTTGTTGCCATACTGATTGTATGGGAGCTTCTCTCCACATAATAAAATCAGTCGAAATTTCAAGTAATTGCCGAAGTTCCTGATGGCTGAATTGATACTGAAAGGCAATTGTTTTTAAAAACAATTGTGTTTCTGTATCTAGGTTTTTATATAAGGATTGCTGGCTGAATTGTATGAATTTGTCTGAATAATTTGTCGGCATAGATTTCAAAAATTATTGGGTAAATAAAATACAAAGTGTGCAAAATATTTACTAATAAATCAATAATTTGTTTAAGATCCACATAATGAATCGATCAAAATATAAAAAACTATTTTTCTTATTATGGCTAGTTATCTTGTGTTTTGCAGTTTTAACTTTTTTTAACTTAGGTATTCCTCTACAGGAATATCCACTGCGTATCCAACAATTTATGAGTGATTTTGGTGTTTGGGCGGGCATTATTTATGTTGTGTTTTTTGCCATTAGACCGTTGGTGTTTTTTCCAGCATCTATATTAACTGCAGCTTCTGGCCTGTTATTTGGTCCTTGGCTTGGAATATTGTATACCCTTATTGGTGAAAATTTTTCTGCAAATTTTGCATTTATTGTGGGGCGATATTTTGGCAATGATCTTAAAAATAAAATGACTAAAGATCAGGAAAATATAAAAAAAATAGATTGTGCTTTAAAAGATAATGGATTTATCGCCGTGTTAATTATGCGTTTAACCTATTTACCCTTTGATTTTGTGGGGTATGCGTGTGGCATTTGTAATGTTTCTCAGCGTGATTTTGCCTTGGGAACATTCTGGGGAATTATACCTGGTGTTGTTACCTTTGTATTATTGGGGGTTTCTTTTTCAGACCCAAGAAATTTGATGTTGGTTGCAGGTTCTTTAGTGGTTGGTCTAATGATGGCTAAATACTTAAAGCAAAAAGAGATTATTGAAAATAAAAAAAGGGATGATTCTTAAATCATCCCTTTGCTTGTTGGAGTTATAATAATCATAGATTATTTGGCTTCAACTTTAGGTGCTTCTGGAGCAACAGGAGCAACAGG
>JABHHM010000417.1 GCA_018671575.1 Methylococcales bacterium
AATTGTTTATTTTTGCATACAAAGCTAAAAAAAATGAACGACCAACGCTTGAAACTCAGTTGTACAATGCTCCGCTGATGAACATCTATAGTGATGGGAGTCTTTGCTTTGGTGATACTGTGCCACCTGCGATTGCTACAAACAGTAATCTAACAGAATACGAGTCTGCTTTATTTGATACTCGTTACTCTCACATTAATCACGACTATACATTCAATACGAAGCGTGATGAAAGAACAAGCACGGAAGAATGTATGAAACAATGGAAAGCATTGTCAAAGCACAAGAAATTTCCTGTTCGTTTATTAAGACCAGCCCACAGAAAATTGTCAAGTTTTATACGGATGATGCAACATGATTGATATCGACAGGGAATTGCAGAAAAACCTACCAATTGTGATGATGCCAAAATATTCAGAGTTGGACGCATTAAAAGATAACGAAAAACGGCTTATCTTAGGCTCTAACGGCATCTTTATTGAAAGTAAGTGCAAAGCTATACATTGCCGTTTAAAAATTGCACCAGCACTTGATATTCCAGTTCCATGTGGGTATGTAGCTAAATTCTTAAAAGTAAAACAACTCGAAGAATGGGTTAAAGAATTAATCGTCAAGCAATCTAAGTTGGCATTGCCTAACGAATACTGTTTATTAATCGTGTTTGATGCTGATAAGTCTGAGTATCAAATTGTTGAACCAGAAGTTATTTCATGCTCACCAAGTGAGGTCAAATACAAGATGCCAGAACTGGAGAAAAACCAGCATATTTTTATTGATTATCATACCCACGGATTAGGAAATGCCTATTTTTCTGCAACGGATAATGCTGACGACAAAACTCTTGGTGGCACTTATTTCTCTGTTGTTGCAGGTAAATGTGATGACAAAAATCCTCAATTTAAAACAAGACTCAATATTGATGGATTTAATCAAGACACAATCAACCTCTGGTAAGGAATAAATCATGGAAAAAAATTACTTTTATTGTCCCGAAGAATGGATGAATAAACCAATAAGAATATTAGTTTTGGGTGCGGGAGGAACGGGATCTGAGGTGACGGAAAACTTAATCAGGACTCACTTTGCACTAATTAATACAGGGCATGAGTACGGTCTGGACGTTACTTTGATGGATGCTGACGTTGTAAGTGAGTCAAATATAGGAAGACAACGATTCGCCCCATGCGATGTTGGTCAATTTAAAAGTGCTGTCTTAATTCATAGAGCAAACATAGCGTATGGATTAGATTGGAGAGCGATCAATGAATATTTAACCGAAGAAACCAGTCTGCGAAGTTACGATATTGTTATGGGTTGTGTCGATAAGGGGCATACTCGCTCAATAATCAAAAATAGTATCACATCAAAAGACACGCTTTATATGGATTTTGGCAATGGGCGTAAAACGGCTCAATTGATATTTGGTCATGTTCATGGTCAGGGCAACAACAAGCTGACATTGCCAAACGTGATGGATTTTTATCCAGAACTTGAAGATATGGTTGAAGATGACGAGCCTAGTTGCTCTTTATCTGAGTCTCTTTCAAAGCAAGATTTGATGATTAATAAGGTCATTTCATCGCTTGGTATTAACTTGTTATGGGAATTGTTACATGAAGGGAAAATAAAACATCACGGTTATTATGTTGATTTAGGAAAAGGTATTGTCAATCCAATTGGGATTGTTGGGTAAGCATTGTAACTACAGGGGATTCCGTGAAAGAATTATTGAAAATAATTTCCACTCAATCAACAAAGGATTTTTATTGACATAAATACACAGCTTAGATATAATATATCTAAGTTGTATTTTTATAAAGGTTGTTTGAAATGAAATTTACACAATATTTTTCGGGCTGTACAAACATTAGCGATTTCGTTGGAACTTCAGAGATTGCACAGAAACCAGTTTGTATTGTAGCTAATGATGTGTCTCAAAAGGTCATGCCAAAAATAGTCAATGCTTTGAATTCTGGCTTAAAAATAATGATTGATAGCGGTGCGTTCCCTAGATATAAGGCAAATCTTAAAAGACAATCGAACAATATGAGTTTATTAGCTGATCTCGACTTTAATGAAGTATTCGAGTCATACGACAGAATAATCAAGCAGATATCTGTTGAAAATTATTCAAATTTGACAATTGTTGCTCCTGACAAGATTGGAGATCAAGAAAAAACGCTGGAGTTACAACAAAAATATCGCCAGAAAATTAC
>JABHHM010000259.1 GCA_018671575.1 Methylococcales bacterium
TAAATATGATGCCCTGACGGGTAAAAATACTCTGCGAATGGTATAATTTTTTACCATGAAGCACACGAAGACAATGAAGAAAAACTTCAATATCTTCATGCACTTCATGGTTAAATCTATAGACTACCTCAAGCATTTAAAACTTTCCTGTTGAGAGTCTATTATACTTTACCCAAAGAACACCCCGCTCACCCATTAATCAACTGACTTTCTGCTTCCTTATATTTATTACAAGTATTTTCAATAATGTCATCAGGTAATTCTGGTCCTGGTGCTTGTTTATTCCAGTCTAATGTTTCCAGATAATCCCGAATGTATTGTTTATCAAAACTGGGGGGTGACACACCAGGTTGATATTGATCCATTGGCCAGAATCGTGAAGAATCTGGTGTTAAAGCCTCATCAATCAAATAGAGTTGATTGGCATCATCCAAACCAAATTCAAATTTTGTATCTGCAATAATAATACCTTTCTTCGCCGCAAAGTCTCTTGCATAACAATACAATTCCAAACTAACATTTTTAACTTGTGTCGCTAAATCTTCACCCAATAAATCAATGGTTTTTTCAAAATCAATATTTTCATCATGATCCCCCATGTCCGCTTTGGTAGACGGTGTATAAAGAGGAGCCTCTAATTTATCAGCCAAAGACAAACCTGATGGCAATTCAATGCCACAAACCCGCCCAGATTTTTGATAATCTTTCCAACCTGATCCAACAATATAACCTCTGACAATCGCTTCCACAGGCAATGGTTTGAGTTTCTTTACAACCATACATCGACCTTCTAGCTGAGTTTTTTCATCATCAGATAGAGGTAGCACTGAAATATCCGTTGAAATTAGGTGATTTTTAATAATTGAACGTGTTTTTTCAAACCAAAAACAGGAGACAGAAGTTAATACGCTACCTTTTTCTGGAACAGGCGTGGGTAAAACCACATCAAAAGCTGAAATTCTATCGGATGTCACAATTAATAACCGTTGGTCATCCAGTTCAAAAATATTCCTTACTTTGCCTGCTGAAATTTGTTTTAAGCCATTTATTTGAGTCTCGAATAGTGAATTTTCCACATTCATTTCCTGTCGTAATAAAAAGATTGTTTATCTTACACATCTACTTAATCAGCGTAAATAGTTAAATTTATATTTCAAGGAATGGTAATTAAATAACATTTAACCTTTGTTTGACTACATTAGTGAACTATTCTAAGAATTATATATATTTATTTATGCAATATAAGGTGCTTTAAATGACTGATGGATTAGACCCGATCATATTAAATTTCATATACGCTGCCATGGGAGGTTTCATGACGCTGTCCTTTATGTGGCTGGGCTGTAAATTATTCAACCGAATTGTCTGTTTTGATATCAGTGAACAACTCAGCCAAGGCAATATAGCTGTCGGCATCATGTTGATGGGTATATTTATTGGTATTGGTGTTGGCTTAGGCTTGGTTATTGGCTTAGGTTTAAACTAAAATGTCGGCAAACAATGGCACAAAATATCCAATAAAGTATTTAAAAATATTCTGTCTATTGTTAATCATTCCTAGTGTAGTTTACGCCAACCATGCAAAAAAAAGCCACTGGCCCAGTCGTTTTGATCCTTATTTTAAAAAATATGCCAAATATTATTTTGGGCCTAATTTTGATTGGCGCTGGTTTAAAGCACAAGGCATTGCCGAATCAGGTTTACAGCCCAAAGCCAAAAGTGTGGTAGGCGCTAAAGGCATCATGCAGATTATGCCAGCCACATTTGCCGAAATTAAAAATAAAAACAGACGTTTTGCATCGGTCAATACACCACGCTGGAATATTGCAGCAGGAATATATTATGATAAACAACTTTATAAACGCTGGAAAGTTAAACTAAAACGCAAAGAAAAACTAACTTATACGTTTGCCAGTTACAATGCAGGTTATGGAAATATTCACAAAGCCTTGAATCAACTCAATAGAAAATTAAAAAGAGACAAAGAAGCACCACTGACATGGCAAGAAATTAAAAAATACGCACCCAAAGAAACCAGAAATTACATTAAAAGAATTAAAAAATTCAAGAAAGACATCGCCTATCATTAAAACCAAGAGATGATTCAAAAATAACCTTTACAATTTGTGAAGAAATTTTTATTCATCTTCTTTGTTACAAAAAGAACGGACAAAAAAGCCAACAAGATGGGTTATTTATTTATTGCGAGTTGCCTCACCTAATGAACAACCAAACCAACACACGAAGTCAGAAAATATTCCTAATGCAATTGCAGCACAAGCTATTAGTACCTGCTGAAGTGATTGTGGAATACAGTGAAATATTGATAGAAGATTGTAATCAGGAAATAGACATTGATTGCATCACTGATTTAAAACACATCAAATCTTCTAGCACACAACTTTGTGAATTTATCAAAACCATTCTCGTTAAAACAACCAAAAAAACCAGTGCCACTGAATTAAAACAATATGGTATTCATGTCAGGCATGAAATTAGAATTCACCTGAATCATATCATTGGATACAGCGAAATATTATTAGAAGAAGCCGAAGAAAATAATCAACAGGATAATCTTGAAATATTAGGCAGAATTTACAATTCATCTCAAAGTTTGTTATCACACATGGATGATATTTTAGATTATTCGACGGTCAGCATGAATTTAAATGACGATGATTCAAATATTTCGCCCGATAACAGCATGGTCAAAAATTTGGTTGACTCAATTAAACCGCTCAATAGACAAGACATTTTATCGGAGTTTACTGGCACCATCTTGATTGTTGATGACATTGAAATGAACCGAGACCTACTAGAAACGCGTCTACAAAAACAAGGTCATGTTGTTATTACCGCAGAAAATGGTCAAATTGCTTTAGATATTATCCAAAAATCCCCATTGGATTTAATTATTTTGGACATTATGATGCCTGTCGTTAATGGTTTTCAGGTATTACAAACATTAAAATCCGATGAAGTCCTTAAAACAATACCTGTCATTATTTTTTCAGCATTGGATGAAGTTGACAGCATTGTCCGTTGTTTGGAAATGGGCGCAGAAGATTATCTGGTTAAACCCTTAAAACCCATCATATTAAAAGCTCGTGTTCAGGCATGTCTTGAAAAGAAACAATTGAGAGACAGGGAGCAAATGTATTTTAACGCATTACAAAAAACCCAGAATGAATTAAATGCAGAATTAGCAGAAGCGGCTGATTATGTACGATCCATTCTGCCACAAACAATTAAAACCAAAGATGTTTCAGCCAACTGGAGTTATTTACCCTCTAACCAGTTGGGTGGTGATTCATTGGGTTATCATTGGGTGGATGATGATAATTTTGCCTTCTATTTATTGGATGTATGTGGTCATGGTGTAGGTTCTGCCTTACTCTCAGTTTCCATTATGAATGTCTTGAGTAATAACAGTCTGGCTAAAACTGATTTTTTAAATCCCACTGATGTCATGTTATCACTGAATGATACATTTAAAATGGAAAATCAAAATGGAAAATATTTTTCCATTTGGTATGGTGTTTTTAATAAGAAAACACGCAGTTTATCTTATTCATGCTGTGGTCATCCACCTGCCATTCTAGCATCCAATGACGAACAGCCTATTGAATTGAGTGAGGGTGGTGCGGCCATTATTGGCTTTCCCAATCAACACTATCCCAGCCAAACCATTCAACTAAAAAATAACAGTAGTATTCTCATCTTCAGTGATGGCATCTATGAATTACCTGATGAGAATGACAATATGTATCAATACAGTGATTTTTTTCAATTCGTCCAACAATGTCATGACGTTGAAAACAATCACATTGAAAAAATCATAAAATTAATGCAAAAATTAAATAAAAGTGAAATTTTTAATGATGATGTTTCATTATTAGAAGTTATATTTCATTAAGGAAACACTATGTCAGTTAAAGCAACGAAAAAAGATGATTCATTGGTGATTGAAATAACTGGGACACTCAATGGTCAGTTACAATCAACCTTTAGAAATAGCTATAAAGGTATCAAAGATATTAAAGAATATATCATTGATTTAAGACTCACCGAATTTGCAGACAGTGCAGGTCTTGGTTTGTTATTGGCACTGTACGGTATCACTAAAAGTATGCCGAACAAGCCTATAGTAAAAATCATTAATGCCAATAATTCGGTGAAAGATTTATTAACCATGAGTAAATTTCAAACATTTTTCACCATTGAATAATGTTACATACCCACCCCTAATTAAAGCTGAATTAAGCGGCTTATCCGCTTCTAAACGACAACTTAGGGGAAGCGAAATAAATAAATGTCCACATTGCGCAGGATTTTTGTTCGCCTTTGAGGCGCAAAAATAGGCGTATAGTCGAACTATACAACTATTTTTGCAACAAAAAAGCGGACAAAAAAATTGCTATGCCCTTTGGGTACAAGCTA
>JABHHM010000315.1 GCA_018671575.1 Methylococcales bacterium
GATATTTATCTACATCTAGGAGGCTGTCCGAGAACGCAGATTTTTGTCAAATCAAGGCATAAAATTGTCGAAAAAGCGCAGTTTACGTGTGTAAATGAGCATTTTGAGACCATTTTTAACGCAGAGTTGGCGGAAAGATGAGTTTTCGGACAGCCTCCTAGTCTATTTGAAATGATGCTCATTTCAATGAATAAAGGCCAGCAAAAAGTACATTTGTATCAATTACAATATTAGCTTTCATTTTTTAATGATAGTGAATATGGCATCATATTACCAATATTTATTGTGTGTTGTTGCACGAATGAGGTTAGGGGATTCGCAATAAATAAACATCCTACTTGTTTTTTTGTCCGCCTGTTGTAAAAATAGTTGTGTAATTCGACTATACGCCTATTTTTGCACCTCAAGGGCGAACAAAAATCCTGTGCAACTTGGATATTTATTTATTTTGCTTCCTCTTATTCCGATTAGGTGGGATGAGCAGAAGATATAGCACCCCAATTATTCATTATTTCCGTATTTCCATTGAAATATTAAATCCACCCATTGAACTTTGATTCGTAATTGAATATCCTTTTTTAGGTCTATTAAATCCCTCGTCTAAAGGTTTTATCATGAAAAAAATCATCTTAATTTTATGTCTTGTTGTTCATTCAATAGTTTTTGCCAAAGCGATTGGTTTTATTGAAGATTTTGCTTTGTCAGAAAATCGTCAGCAAGCACTGAAAAAATTAATTCCAGGGACAGTGAATTATTATTATTATCATTGTTTGCATTATTTGAATTCATCCCAATTTGATCGGGTTGATTCACAGTTGAAGTTGTGGATAGCTCGTCATGGCCACAGTTCAAAAGTGAAAGAAATAAAAAACAGGATGGCCTTGTTGAGATATGACTATGAGCCTAATCAGTCTTTAAAATACATTAAAAAACAACTGAATTTACATTTTAATCATTACAATGTAAAAAGTACCACGAGAAAACTGCATAATCGACCTTACAAATTAGATCAAAAACTCATTTCCAGAAAATCATTTTTAAACAAAGCTGTTAAAAACCGCAGTAATATTTCTAATCTTGAAGACAGTGCTTTGGATTGGTATATTTTTGAGGAGTTAACGGCCCGTCATCGTCGAGATTTGTTAAAAAGGCTAAAAAGACCAGACTATCAGCATTTGGTTGAGTTGATTGTTGAGGACCTTGAAGCAAAAAATAGTCGTGGTTTTGGTAGTATGGAAATTCATCGACAATTGTTGCTACCACAATTAAAAGAGCTGGTCGAAGCCAAGCCTGAATTATTAAATCAGGAAAACTTTGTCAATATTTATTTAAAGAAATTACGTCCTTCACCAGATGTCAATATTGAACAAAGTATTGAAGAAAAAAGACAATATTTATTGGATTTATGGACTTTTGTGAAATTGTTGGATTCAGCTCATAATTCGCTCAAGGCGGGGGTTTTGTTTCACCTGTTAAAGCTTGACCGATCAGAAGGCATGTATGACGAAGACTTTTTTATGCAATATCTCAAGTTGCCACGACAAACTTTTTATACCCGCTCTAAATATTTGCGTTATAAAAAACAACATCATTATGTTCGGCTGAATAAAAGTTTAAATTCACTGCAATTGACTTCGATTGGCAATGATGAACCATTGGTGAGAAGTTATTTGCAATTCTTTTTTGAAAAAGACAGGAGTTATAAAGCCTATTCTCCTTATATAAAAAGTAACTATTTAAAAAGAGTTTTTACCGAGACCATGATCGTCAATGGCATTGGTGATGTAGAAAAGTGGGCTTCAAATGTAAAACCTGCAGTCTATAAAAAAATCAAAGAAAGAATCGATCTGGATTTTTCATATCATAATAAACGATATTTTGATGCTGATGAGACCGTTAATTTAGATGTTTATGTGAAAAATGTGAATCAATTGATTGTAAAAATCTATCAGATTAATGCTAAAAATTATTATAAAGAAAACCTTCAGACAATCAGCACCAACATCAACTTAGATGGATTGGTTGCCAATCATGAAATCATAAATGATTATAAAATAAGTCCTGAAAGAAGAGTTAAACGTAGTTTTGATTTTCCGATGATGAATCAGCCTGGTATTTATGTCGTTGATTTTATCGGCAATGGAAAAAGTAGTCGGGCATTGATTAGAAAGGGAAAATTACATTATTTAATGCAATCAGATGCTACTGGGCAAGTTTTTACTGTTTATAACGAAAAGAATCTAGCCTTAAAAAACGCCAGTATTTTTTTATCGGGGCGTGAATTTAAAGCGGATGAAAATGGCAAAATAACATTGCCTTATTCAAATTTTCCAACCAAACAAAATATTATTTTAGTCCATCAAAATCAGGTGACGTTGACTTCATTTTTACAACAAGCAGAAAATTATCATTTTAATACAGGTATTTATGTTGACAGAGAAAGTTTGGTTAAGGGAGGAAAAGCCACTGTTGTGATCAGAAGTCGTTTATTGGTTAATCAAAAAAGAATTGACTTGTCTTTGTTGAAAGATACGACGTTAGATATCATTACAACCAACCATGAGGGGATTAAACAAAATAAGCAAGTCAACATTAAATTGATGGATGATGCGGAATCATCTTATCAGTTTTCTGTTCCTGATAGGCTGTCAAGCATACGCTTTGTTGTGAAAGCGAAGATAAAAAAATTAAGTAAAAATAAGAACATTAATCTCAAAGGTTCAGCCCGTTTTACCATCAATGAAATTGATTTGACGAAAAAAACACAAGACCTTTTTATCACCAAGCAGAATAATCAATATGTACTGAATTTATTGGGAAAAACAGGTGAAGCAATCAAGTATTCTAAAATTTCTGTAACTTTCAAACACAAAAATTTTAAAAACAAAATTAACTTAACCATGCAAACCAATGAGGAAGGGCAACTCTTTCTTGGGCAGTTGCGGGATATTGAAAGCGTTGTTGCTCAATCACCGAAAACCCATCGTCATATATGGTCATTAAATAATAAAAAAACAAATTTCACGACGACTTTAATCACTCATGTTGGTGATTCTATCAATGTTCCTTATTTGGGGTCGAATCATCGCACTAAATTAGCTGAGCTTTCTTTGTTAGAAAAAAATAATGGGGTTTTTATTCGAGATTATTTCCACAAAATGAAAATAAAAGACGGTATGATTGTTGTTTCTGCACTGCCTAAAGGTGATTACGAACTTTATTTAAAACCACAAAATAAAACCATTGCTATCAAAGTGATTACAGGTAAGCAAGATGCTGATGCTATTTTAGGCGCTTATCGACAAGCCAGAAAAATGAATGCGAAACCCGTCAATATTAAATACATCAATAGAAATGATAAAGAAATAAAAATATATTTGAAAAATGCCACTCAACAAACGCGTGTCCATGTGTTTTCAACTCATTATCTGCCCAGTTTTTCAATGTTTGATCATTTGGTTTTCCCTTTAATGGATGCAATGCCTTCATTCATCAATAAAGCGACAACAAATTATGTGACAGGACGAATTATTGGTGATGAATATCGATACATCATTGAACGAAAATATTTGAAAAAATATCCAGGAAATTTACTTAAAAAACCTGAATTGCTTTTGAATCCTTGGGTTCTAAAAAAGACCAAAAATAGCCGTCAATTTGTTAAAACAGGCAATGAGTTTGATGCCATTATGCCGCAAGAGAATAAACTCTCTGCTGTTAATTCGTATAGAGTAAATAATGATTTATCATCGACTGATTTTTCTAATGTGGATTTTTTGAATTATAAAAATAAACAAATACTGAATTTGCGAGCAGATAAAAATGGTGTGGTCAGTATTAGCCGTGAATTATTAAATAAAAAACAGCAATTACATATTGTTGTTGTCGAAAAAGATGAATTGGTTTACCAAAGTGCGGAGTTAAATGATATTCAGCCTGTTGTTAATAAAGATTTACGATTGATTAATAATTTGTCACCTAAAAAACATTTTGCAGAACAGAAAAAAATTCAGCCAGTTAAAGTGGACGAAACAATTAAACTGGATGATATAACCACAGGTAAAATTGAAGTTGTTGATAGCCTGAAAAAAGTTTACCGTTTGTTTAGCTCGTTAAATAATAACCAAAACTTGAAAAAATTTAGGTTCATTTTGCAATGGGATCAATTGTCAAAACAGAAAAAAATGGAGTTATTTTCCGAACATGCTTGTCATGAACTGAGCTTTTTTATTTATAAAAAAGACAGACCCTTTTTTAATGAAGTCATTAAAAGTTATTTGTTGAACAAAAAACATAAAACATTCATGGATCATTGGTTACTGGATAATAATTTAGCAGAATATACCAAAGCTTGGCAATTTGGTCGTTTAAATATTGTTGAAAAAATATTGTTAAATCAGCGATTGACTAAAAAAATGTCAATTCAACGCTTTGTTAGAGAGTCAAATGAACTAATTCCACCGAACATTGATCATTTCAATAGATTGTTTAATACGGCTATTTCATCAGCGGAACTGGATGTTGATAATCTATTTTTGCAGCATAAGAATAAGCTACTCAATAAAGTACATTCACCTTCTGTTCATCAATCGAGTAATTTGGGTTCAGGTATTGGATTTGCTGGCATGAAGGATGACATATCTGAAGAAACAATGGCTCCATTAATGGAAAGCACTGCGGGATTTAAAGGAAAAAGAAAAATGTCCCAAATGCATCAATCAAGATCAATGAAGCAGGAAAGATCACGAGCCAAACGAAGTCTGTCTACAAAAAAACGTCGGGATAAAATGAGGCAGTATTATCGTCAAGCACCTAAAACACAGGAATATGCAGAAAATAATTATTATCATCTACCGATTGAACAGCAACTTGCCAGTTTGATTAAGGTTAATGGTTTTTGGAATGATTATGCAAAATTTATCCCTCAAGGGGGCCAATTTTTAAGTACAGAAGTTGCCTCGGCATCTACAAATTTTACAGAAATGATGTTTGCCTTGTCGGTGATTGATTTGCCATTTGAGTCTCAGGTTCAAAAGCCTGTTTTTTCGGGTTCATCCATGTCATTCAAATCAAAAGTTCCTGCAACAGTCTATTTGCAGGAAATTGTTACCACTAAAAAAATTGAAAATAGTCAAATCATGGTTAATCAACAATTTTTCCAGCAGGGTGATCGATATCGATATAAAAATAATCAACGTCAGGAAAAGTTTATCAACAAAGAATTCTTAACCGATACGGTGTATGGTGCATTGATTGTGGTGACCAACCCATCATCTTTGAGACAAAAAATAGACTTGTTGTTACAAATACCCAAAGGCGCCATGCCTGTTAAAAAATCATTTGTCACACACACATTGGCGGTTAATTTATCGCCTTATTCAACCAAAACAGTAGAGTATTATTTTTATTTCCCTAAAACAGGGGTTTATGATCATTTTCCTGTCCATATTTCAAAAAATGGTCAGGTGATTGCCAATGCCAAACCTTTTGTTTTTAATGTGGTGAATGAATTAAAAATAATTGATAAATCATCATGGAATTATATTTCACAATATGGCAGTTTAAGGCAGGTTTTGCAGTTTTTAGCAGACAATAATTTACAACGTTTGGATTTGTCAAAAATTGCTTATTTATTAAGAAAGAAAAAAACATATCGCAAAATTATTGGTTTTTTAAAACAACAACACATTTACCATGATGTTGTCTGGTCTTATAGTGTATTACACAATGACATTGATGCAATGCAACAATATTTGAAACACCAAAAAAGATTGGTTAAAAAATCGGGTCTGACGCTTGAGTCCAGAATCTTAAACATCAATCCTGTACAGCGCAATGCTTATCAATATTTAGAATATAGTCCGTTGATTAATGCTCGACAACATCCGTTGGGGAAATCAGCTGAAATATTAAATAATCGGCTTTATGGTCAATATCATCAATGGCTGAAAATGATGAGTTATCGAACATCATTGTCTCCTGATGATTTAATGACGGGAACATATTATTTATTATCTCAAGACAGAATGACCGAGGCATTAAAATTATTCTCAAAGGTTAAACAGGAAAAATTAACAACACAATTGCAGTATGATTATTTTAAAGCTTATTTTGCCATGACACTGGAAAATGTTAAGGAAGCAGAGTCCATTGCAAAGCAATATTTACAATATCCCGTGGTTAAATGGCGCAATAGGTTTATGCAAATATTGGCACAAGTTAATGAGTTAAATGGAGCAGAAGTTACAGTCACTACCAATAAAAGTCGATTAGAAAATCAAACCAAACTGGCATCAACGGAACCTTCGTTAGAATTCTCGGTTGATGCAGGGAGTCTGTTGATTGATTATCAGAATATAAATGAAATTCAAATTAATTATTATTTGATTGATCTGGAATTGATGTTTTCTAAAAAACCATTTTCAGTGAAAGATGGTTTGGCTTTTTCTTACATCAAAGCCAATCATACACAAACAGTTTCATTGCCCAAAGGGCCGCATTATAAAACTGGGTTGAGTAGCACGTCTACTCAAACAAAACTTATGCCCTTGCGGTATAAAATAAAATTAC
>JABHHM010000419.1 GCA_018671575.1 Methylococcales bacterium
ATCCAACTTGCTTGTATTTTTGTTCGCCTTTTTTGTTGCAAAAATAGTTGTGTAGTTCGACTATACGCCTATTTTTGCGCCTCAAAGGCGAATAAAAATCCTGCGCAATTTGGACATTTATTTATTTCGCTTCCCCTTACTTGTTTTCACAAGCCTCTAGCTTAATTTCAGTCAGTAAATTAGTTAATTCAATACATCTTTCATTGATATTGGCCGATTTTTCCCTCATTTCATCACTGATGCTCGTAATATGATCAATGTCACGATTGATCATTTCTACTTTGGCACTTTGCTCGTGCGAGTTATCTGCCAAACCTGAATTAGAGTCAGCAACTTCTGCAACGGAGGTTGCAAGTGATGAAAAGCAGATGCAGGCATCTTCCATCATTTCTTCACATTCATTGGCTTTGTTATGGCTGGAATTCATTGTTGTCATGGTGTGTTTGACACATTCCTGTAATTTATTGACAATACCTGTAATTTGCCCCGTCGAATCAATTGTTTTTCGTGCTAAATTACGGACTTCATCGGCAACAACAGCAAAACCTCTGCCTTGTTCTCCTGCTCTGGCAGCTTCTATGGCGGCGTTTAATGCCAATAAATTGGTTTGCTCTGTAATGCCTGTGATGACATCGACTACGAAAGAAATATCTTGACTGCTTTTTTCCAGTTCAGTTAATACAGTGCCTGTATTTTTTACTTCAGAGGCTAATGCGTCAATGGCAATGATGCTATTGGTCATGACTAATTTGCCATTATCAGCTTCACCTTTGGTTTCGTTGATGGCTTCTGAAGAGCTAGATGCATTACTGGCCAAGGTGAAAATAAGGGAATATAAATCATCCAGTGCATCTCGAATATGCGATATATCTTTGTGGTATTTTGCAAGATCCTGGCTGATTTCATCAGTATTACTGGTTAATTCACCAGTAATAGAATCAATATTAAGCATCAATTGTTCTAGTTTGATGTTGCGTTCTTGCTGAGTGTTTTTAAGGTGTTGAGAAAGTTGCTCTAATTTTTGTAAAGGTGACAATGTATTTGTTTCATTATCGGACAAATTTTGTCCATGGTGTTTTTGCATGTCAGTGATAATGTGACGAATGCTGTTTTGTTCATTGGCAAACAGTTGGGTGATCATGATTAAGGACAGCAACAACCAGATGGGTTGCAAAAAAATCCAAATGTTGGAGAAGCTATTGTCGGCAGTAAAGGCTAAAATAAATGAGCCCAGAAATGCGATGATGCCAATAATGAGAATATGTTTTTTCATGGAAAATGTTGCATGTTATTGTTTTTTTGACGAACCTATATAATAAACATAGCACAACATTAATTTTTAATAGCTTAATCCGATTCAAATCATCTTTAAGGTGCCGAATTGAAGTTTCGGGTTGAGATAATAGGCTCATTTACAATGAATCTTCCTGTTATTCAAACGCACAATAATATTTCTTTTCCAGATGTCGAACAGGCGTTGCTTGAACCCGATGGTTTATTGGCGATGGGAGGGGATTTATCGGTAAAGCGTCTGTTAAGTGCCTATTCTTCAGGAATATTTCCCTGGTTTTCTGATGGTGAACCTATTTTATGGTGGTCTCCTAATCCTCGAATGGTGTTGTTTCCAGAATATTTTAAATGTTCTAAAAGTTTAAAAAAATCAATCAATAATAAAAAATTTCAAGTTATTTATAATCGAAACTTTTTAAATGTGATGAAACAATGTTCAAAACCTCGTCCATTACAACAAGGAACATGGATTACGGAAGAAATGCTTTATGCCTATCAACAATTGCATTTAGCGGGTTATGCGCATTCGGTTGAAACTTGGTTGGATGGGAAACTGGTGGGAGGCTTATATGGTATTGCTATTGGTCGTGTGTTTTTTGGAGAATCCATGTTTTCAATTGAACGGGATGCTTCAAAAGTTGCTTTATTCCATTTGTCCGAAACGCTTAAAACTAAACAGTTTGTGGTCATTGATTGTCAGGTTTATTCTAAACATCTGGATAGTCTTGGTGCTTTTTGTATTCCTAGAAATGAATTTATCAAATTACTAAAACATGCTTGTATACCAGCAGATAAACTTGTTTTTACAGGTTGAATTATTGACCGCCGTTGACTATCTTTTAATGATGACTACTCGCTATATCAATCAAATTTTTACTGCTGTGCCAGAATCTGTTTGGTCAAACCAAGATGCTATGCCTTATTTTAATGAGGCAATCGAAGCATTGTCGTTGCCTGATGCTGAACTTGAGAGTTTACTGGAGTCAGTGCAATACTTCATGATGGGTAAACGTACACGACATACCATACCCGACTGGCTGACACTGAATCATTTTGCAGAGCGGGCAAGTGAATTTGAAAAAAATACAGATTTGTTGTTGGATAAGCTGGCAAGTCAAATCTTGTTGGCGACAGCGGATAGTCAAGTTTCTTTTGATGCATTAATAACAACCACCTCAACAGGTAATTTGATGCCTGGTATCAGTTATCGATTGGCCAAAAGACTTGAAAATAGAGTAAAGCCTGAAACCATGATGTTAGATTTAGGCAATGTTGGTTGTACGGGTGGTATTAAGGCATTAAATTGTGCCAGCCATTTGGATGAGGGCTTTCACAATATATTGGTGGTATCGGTTGAACTACCATCCACCTTGGTGAATTTAAAAACCAGTAGAGTCGATGTTTGGCAAGGTAACTCAACTTTTGGTGATGGTTCATCAGCTTTATGGGTGAGTGATCGAGCTGATGTGACTGAGCAAGCATTAAAAATTGAAAAAATTCACACCATACAGCAAGCAAAGAAAGGTTTTGATCTGATTAAATGGGGTTATGGTGATTACTATTCTTTTAATGTTGAAGATGAATCTACTTTTGAACAGAGTGTCCGTACTTATTTAACTAAAGCATTGCAGGAAACTGCGGAGTCCTGGAAAGATAACCCACATTGGGCGATTCATCCTGCGGGAATTTTGTTGTTGATGAGGTTGTCCAGAAAATTAGGTATTC
Organism: Methylococcales bacterium; assembly: GCA_018671575.1. Lineage (GTDB taxonomy): Bacteria > Pseudomonadota > Gammaproteobacteria > JABHGC01 > JABHGC01 > JABHHM01. The sequence continues at coordinate 3,016 of JABHHM010000419.1, forward strand.
CTAGGACATCAATGCGACCTACAACAAGTCATTATGAGCAATATTCGAACATGAGTAGTTCTGGTATTTTGCATATCATTCAGTCTCAACAAGACAAGTTAGTCAAGGATGAGGTAATTAACCTGATTACCATGGGTGCAGGATTTAATGTAATTTATGGGTGTCTTAGAAAAGTGTCGCAATAATTTAGGAGAAATCAATTGAGTACAGAGAAAATACTGGGTGTTATGCATGATTGCGTTAAAGTTTTTCATCCTGATTTAACGTTGGAAGATATGACAACTTCAAGAGTGGCGGATATATTGGAAACCAGTATTGATGTAGTTGAATTTATGATTGAGTTGGAAGAAAATTTGGATTTGGAGCCTGAAGAATTGGATATGCAAAAATTGGTGCCAAAATTTGAGGCTTATGATTTTGCTCAATTGGCTGATGAAATTGATCAGTATATTCAGAATAGGAATGAGAATTCGGAGTAAGGCAACTCGCAATAAATAAACACCCATCTTACTTGCACCCAAAGGGCATAAAACTCTTTTGTCCGTCTTCTTTGCCACAAAAATAGTTATGTAGAACGACTACA
>JABHHM010000346.1 GCA_018671575.1 Methylococcales bacterium
ATAAGTATTGGAAAAATAAAATTTGTAATCGGCTAATATTTTAGCCATATATTGGCATTGATCTACACGGATTTGATTGGCATTAATCCGTGTTTCATTGGAGTGTATTCATGGCTAAATATTAAATAAATATAGTTCCTATTTAGGATATAATGTTTATTTTTACCGTTTAATAATATTGACCGTTTTAATGCCTGCTGCATTTAATTGTTGATTAGACAGTGCATGAGTTTGTTGGCTTTGTACAGGACCGACTTCAACTTGGTAATTGGTCTGGTTGTTAATTGATTCAACAATAATATGGAGGTTTTTTACGCCTTTGGATTGAAGGTTTTGTTTCAATTTGTTGGCTGATTGAAAGTTGTTAAATGATGAAATCCGTAAATATTTCAGATTATCGTCTAAATTATCTTCTATTGTTTCGCCCTGAACATAGTCTAGTGCGCTAGGAGATGGTTTTGCGTATTTGCTTTTGGTAATGTGTGAATTATTGCTGATGCTGCCTAATGATTCAAAATTGTTGTAATTGAATTGAATGCTGTCATTAACTATAACGCCAAGATATTTGAGTAACTCACCTGTCGAGGCAAGTAGCTGATATTGTGAAAATAAGTATGAAAACTTACCATCAGTGTAGGTGACGTTGGATTGGAATACTTCATTTTGAGCATCCAGTAAATTGATGAGTGTCTTTTTGCCAATTTCAAATTGGCTCTGGTAAGATTTAAGCACTTTTTTACTGGTGTCTACATTGCTTTCAAGTACAGGGAGTTTGATGCCAGAAGTCAGGTAAGTATTGTAATTGATGCGAATGTCTTGTTGTAAAAGTCTTTTTGCTTCTTCTAGGCGATATAAAGACTCATACATTCGAGTATAGGCTTGTCGCTTGACAGCGCCACGATTATCTCCATCGTAGAAAGTATAATTCATCACCAGTTGGCCCATGGTGCTGTAGCCAGTGGCTTGTAAGCCACCTAAGTTTTTGTTTTCAGTTCTTGATATTTCAGCGGAGAAAGAGGGGTAATAAGCTCCTCGTGTTGCCTTAACATCGTATCGTGATGCAGAGAGTTCTTTGGCTGAAGCCTGATAGGATGGACTGTTTTTAATGCCTCTCTGGATTGCCATGCTGATATTGGCTGGCAATGCTTTTTTGGCTGATCGAGGTGTTTTTAGTTTTAACTTAGGTAGCGCGCCAAATACTTCAATGTATCGTGCTTCTGAGTTTTTTATTAATCCTTTAAATTCAACCAATGTTGATTTCGCAACTTCAAGACGGGATTGTACTTGTTGTACATCTGCTGAAGTACCGCCACCCGCATTGGCTTTAAATTTTGTTTTATCGAGAATTTGTTGGTGTTGTTTGACATTCTTCTTAGCATAAGCAACACGAATTTGTTGGCGAATAATTTCCAAATAAGCTTCAACAGCCCTTAAACCGATAATTTGTGAAGTATCAATCAGTGCTGAATGTGAACCATTTTGACGTTCTTTGGATGCGCTGACTCGGTTGCTGGATGCAAAACCATCAAATAATAATTGTGAAATGGTCAGGCTACCTTCTTGTCGGCTGAGTTTTAGATTGTTGCCTGCACCTGTTGCTTTGACTCTGTTTCTGGTTGTTTCATTTTCACTGTCCTCAATGCCTTTGGTTAATCTTAATAAAACACTGGGAGATAATGCGGACTCAGATTCTACAACAGCTTCTTTTGAAGTGGCATAAGATGCTTGTGCTGCCATGACTGTAGGGTGAGTATTGATCGCCTTTTGAACCGCAGACTGAATTGTTTCTGCCTGATTGGGTGTCGTATAGAACAAACATAACAATATAAATGAACTGTTTAACGATGCATTGAAGCGATAAATATTCATGAGTTTTCCACTAAATTAATGATAGATTGTATTGATCGGTTGGTTTTTTTGATTATTATTGATCGGCATGTTTTATTCAAGATTTGATATGTAAATTAAGTGCTAACCATAACTAAATTAATGATAGCCTAAGCTAATTTTAATTATTATAACCTAAAATAATTAAGTATAAATAAAAATGCTATATTTATTGTAAAAAATAAATAGAGATGAAAAAAATTAATCCTAAAACTTATGAATAACTGGCAACAATTATTAAATTCTTCTCGTCGGCGTATTGCTGAGAGTGCTACGAAGCATGTCAACTCAATAAATATTCGCACTGAATTAGAGAGAGACTATGATCGCATCTTGTTTTCTGCGCCTTTGCGCCGATTATCAGATAAAACCCAAGTCTTTCCTCTGGAAAAAAATGACAGTGTACGAAATCGTTTAACTCATTCTCATGAAGTTTCAAATTTAGCTCGAAGTATCGGTATTAATTTGGCATTTAACCATCAATTTGCAGAATCAGCTGAGTGTTCAAACAGAAATGTTCCTGCTTTATTGGCTGCGATTGGGTTGGCTCATGATATTGGTAATCCTCCTTTTGGTCATCAAGGCGAAATGGCCATTAGAAAATGGTTTGAAGATAATTATGATGAAGTTTTTGATGAGCGTTGTGGCTTATCAAAAGCAATGAAATCAGATTTTCTTAAATTTGAAGGCAATGCTCAGACTTTTCGAATATTAACTCGCTTGCAACTAATTAATGATGATTTTGGGCTTAACCTAACTTATGCAACTTTAGCGGCTTTGTTAAAATATCCCGTGCCATCTGATGAGATTGATTGTCAGTCAATCGTGTCTAAAAAACATGGTTTTTTTCAATCAGAAAAAGA
>JABHHM010000421.1 GCA_018671575.1 Methylococcales bacterium
AGGAATTGACTGGTAATCTAATTTCAACCCCATTGATTGTAAAAATGAAATGGCAACAGTTTTCATTTTCTCCAAATTTCTTGCCTGTAAAATAGCAGTTTGATGACATTGCTGGCAACAATACCGATGATTAGCATATTTAACCCCGCCCCCTGTCAAACGCTGACTGATGATTTTACCACAACTGAAACAACTCGCTTGATTTTGATGCATTAAACAATAAACATCTCCCCAATGATTGACAAGATAGCGACCATTAATAGCAAGACCACAAACAGCACACACTTTGCCATATTTTTTCTGAAAACAATGTTGATGGTAAACTTTCTTTTTATGAACAGTGAAAGCTTTTTGTAGAATGGGTTGCTTGCAGTCATCGCAAACAAAACAATGTGAATGCCAGTTTTTTTTCAAGGCATTAATATATTGACCAACAATTTTTTGTTGGCAACCTGCACATTTGATTATTTTGGGTTGTTTATTAAAAAACATATTGGAGTAAATTGGACATTTATTTATTTCTCCTCCCCTAAGATGAATGGCTTATTCCTTACCCAACACGACACTATAATGCTTATTAACCACCAAATTTAAAAACACTTTACTTTTATCTCCCCATTTAACAACTAATTTATCAATGTGTTGTTGTTGACCTAAACCAAAATATAGTCTCGGATGATCGGCGGTTAGAAAACCCCCACCTGATTTCATTTCTCGTATTTGTTGTGAATCACCCGCATAAACAATGACTTTTGCCCCCACACCTCGACGATTAAAACCTGATTTAAAGTGTAAACCAATACTGATTCGATTGTTCTTACAACTGTTATTTTTATAAAAATAAGGCTGGCTTTCACTGGCCCCGACAATCACATCAACATCTCCATCATTATCCAAATCGGCCAATGAAAGCCCCTTACTGGGCTCATTCAAATTAAAACCTGATTTTGTAGATTGATCATTCAATTGACCCTGAGTGTTATTCTGATAATACAGATTTGAAATGGTAGATTGATAATATTGTTCATCAATCATGCCATTGGTAATGAGTAAATCTTGCCAACCATCATTATTCATGTCTACAAATTTTCCAGACCAAGTCCAATCAGTGGCATCATAACCTCCTTGTTGCCATTTAAAATGACCCAGTCCTTTTCCTGCCAATAATAAATTATTGGTTTTAATCGCAGCAAACGGCTTCTTATTAACGGCAATAGGTGGCAATTCATTATTGGATTGTATGCAACTGGGAAAATGACAGGACTGATTATTCACTTGAGCCTGTCCCCCCTCCCGTTGCAACAACCATTTGGCTTCTAGTCTTAAAATATCCATGCATTGAAAAAACATAAACTGGTTTTTTAGCTGAAGACAATCCGTTGGTGACTTTTGTTTCAAAGCCTGTGCCAATTGAATAATATCATCAACTTTCCTCCTAGATTCTCCAGCCAATGATTGTTGACCTGACTTTAGTATTTTTAAATGTTCATATTGGGTTTTTGATGAAGCATCATCGGTTATAAATAAGTCCAATATCAAATCATTATGAATGTCTCCACTGTCGATACTCATGCTATTATGACTACTTAACAGTCCTTTCGAGCTTGATTTATTTTCAAATACCAGTGAGCCATGATCATTTCTGTAAATTAAATCAGGGTAATTCAAGTCATTGGCTATGTATAAATCCACATCATTATCCTGATCAATATCGGTAAATAATGCTGACAAGTCATAAAAGTGATGAGGTAACTTCTGGCTTTTGTTAACCCAACCATCTTTATGTTGATAAAACAATAAAGATTGGGCTGGTTTTTTGGGCGTATGCCAATGGCCGTAACCACCGACATATAAATCAAGCAAACCATCTTGATCAATATCTCCAAAACTGGCTGTTGAATAAATTAACTCAGGTTTGTTTTCATAGGGTAGCGAGGTAGGTAATAATTTACCTTTACCCGTATTAATTAATAGGGCTAATGGCAAAAATCGCCGAATGACCAGTAAATCGATCCAACCATCATTATTAATGTCCGCAGGATAAAAAGCCAATACATCGGTTAATATTTTGTCACCAAAATATTGTTGACTGACATCTTCAAATTGCCAGTTCCCCAGATTTCGATAAAGCTTACTTTCACCATTTAACTGAGGCAGTAATACATCAATCCAACCATCATTATCAATATCAACGGTACTCACCCCCCCTGATAAGGCATAAAATAATGTTTCATACAAATATTGATTAATGGATTGTTCTTGATATGTAAAATCAATATTCATTGAAGTAGCAGACATCTCAGTGAATAATTTGCCATCACATTGTTGGTTTGCTAATGGAATAGACGTGATTGATTTTTTCTGGAATGGCGCATGATTAATTTCAGAAAAATTATTATTGTATTGCAAATTATCTTCTAACAGATGTGATTGCTGAATATGTTGATAGGTTAACGAGTCAAATTGGTAAACAGATTCAGGATAAGCCTGATAAACTGATGGTGATATTTTTTGACGATTTTTATTAAGATTACTCACTATATCTCTATAAATCCCCTGATATCTGGAATTTTGCTGTATGCCTTGATGCAAATCACGATAACCTTGCAATCTTAATTCATCATTCTTTTTCATCCATTGCCATTTGTAAAAATAATCCACACCATAACCTGCCAGCAATCCCAAACCAACCGTTGCTAAAAACATTGAAATAGCAATGCCTCTCGACACTTCTTTCCATAAAATAAACATCGGATAAACACTGTAACTTCCCAGTGTAAACAACAAAGTAGTGACAAATGCAGGAGACCAGCCTAATGGCATCATTGCAGCCGCAACAATGACATCAAAAGCAATCGGTACGGTTAAAAATGTCCCTATTAATGCAGTCAATAATAGCGGTAAAAAAGACAGCATTAATCTTGGTAAATCACTCAAAGGTTGCCAAGTCACCATCATGGCACTGACCAGCCCCGCCACTAACATTAATGGCACTGCTTTTGATATAATTTCTACAATATTAAAGAAAAATCGCTTAACAACATCACCCAATGCCTCAAAAAAGGCTTTTGAATGAATAATTTCATCGTTATTTTGTTCATTGGGTTGATATTTGAGCCGACCTTTAGTTAATGTCACCAACAGTGGAATCACCATAAAAACCAACACTACTGAACAAAGCACTTTGGCAATGGCAATGGGCATTGGCAACAAATTAAATAACATGATTAAAACGACAATATTAAATGCAGGTGAACTGGACAAAAGAGATAAGCTGGTAGACAGAGGAACCCCTGACTTATACATGCCTTGAGCAACGGGCGTCGCACAATTGGTACATAACCCCAATCCCATTCCCATCAAACTACCCGTTAAGGTATTGATCGTCAGACTTTTTGAGCGTGGCAGAGGAATAAAATTAAACAACGTCAGGATTGATGCACCTAAAAAAACACCAAAGACCATGCCTTGTAAATTATTGTCTGCCCAATTTAAAAAAACAGACAATATTTGCCAAATTATGCCATCATTTTCTGAGACATTGACCCAGGCATCAAAACTCAATGCAGAAAATAAGCTATTGTCAGAACCGCCCAATAGTTTTTCATTTAAAGCAGGATAGCGTGAAAACAACCAAAAACAACTTGCCATCAAGACGGTTATGCACCAGGCAATTTTAGCTTGTGTGGTTATAAAAAATAGGTTTAATTTAGGTAGTTTCAAACAGAAAACATTAAGTTATTAAATGAATGATAATTTTTCCAGTCAATTAGCTTGTTAAATATTCTTTGTAATTTTCTAACAAATCTTCTGGACTATCTCCACAACCGATAAAATCACTTTTCAAAAGTTTAGGGGAAGCGAAATAAATGTCCAAATTGCGCAGGACTTTTGTTTGCCTTTGAGGCGCAAAAATAAGCGTATAGTCGAACTACACAACTATTTTTGCAACAAAAAAGGCGGACAAAAAAATTGCTATGCCCTTTGGGTACAAGCAAGTTGGATGTTTATTTATTGCGCATCCCCTTATGTTGGGTTATTTTATTATTGGTTTTTATCATGTCATAATTGTAGTTTAATGCTTTTTTGATGACATCAGCGTTAAGTTATCCTTATACTTTAAAGCCTCAAGTTTCAAGTTTCAAAGCATATTCATCATCAAGTCTTGCATTAATTCGCATGGTAAATTGCCATTTATCATTCTAATATTATTAATGATAATGCAAACCTAACAACTGTTAATTATAATTAATAATACGCTGTCATACAAGGCAATATAAAAACTGACTTTATATGAATATAAACAAACAGTCTTTGGAATCACTGAGCAATTTTGGTATTGATGAAAAACAATTAAAAATAATACATGAAATCCTTGAAATACCCTGCATTCATCTCAT
>JABHHM010000182.1 GCA_018671575.1 Methylococcales bacterium
CCACTGATGACTATTTCTCCTGCCACACCGACGGGAACAGGATGACCATAATTATCCAGTATATAAACCGACACATTTTGTACCGCTTGACCGATACTGGCAAATTGATGATGGTTTTTAATTGGTTGGGCAGGAATATTATATAATGTCGCACAAATGGTGGCCTCGGAAGGACCATAACCATTAATAATTTGTAAATTAGGTAGTTTTTGTTGCATTTGTTGCAACTGAATTTCCAAAATAGGTTCTACACCCACCAATAATCGAATTAGTTCAAGTTCATTGATATCAAAGTGTGCAAAATCATTGATCATAAAAGGAGGTAAATAAGCACTGTGTATGTTGTGCTGCTTGAGATAGGTCAATAATTTTTCACTGTCCAGACGATTTTCATCTTCAATAATATGCAGACAACCACCACTTAAAAGTGGCGAAAATATTTCATATACAGACACATCAAAGCTAAAACTGGTCCACCATGAGCAGTTTTTCCCGACAGACAAAAATTTTCTTTGTTGAAAATCTGTTAATAAATTAACCACACTCTGATGTTCCACACAGACACCTTTAGGTTTACCTGTTGAACCCGAGGTAAACAAGATGTAAGACAATTGAGCAGATGACTGATTTTGTTGCAGATTCTGACTTGAATAATCATTCCATGAAAATTTATCTAAATTAATTTTGATTAAATTAGAATCCTCCAATACGGATTGGGTTGAAGAATGCGTAATCAAAAAGCGTGCAGCGGTTTGCTGACTCATGTCTAATTGCCTAGCAATGGGATATTGAGAATCTAAAGGCACATAACAAGCCCCTGCTTTCAACACCGCCAATACCGTAACCACCAATTCAACTGAACGATTCATACTAATCAGTACAGCTTCTTCAGCTTGAATTCCTTCTGCGATCAATGCATGAGCTAATTGATTGGACTGTTGATTAAGCTGACCATAGGTTAATTTATTTTGCTCAAAGACAACGGCCAATTGCTCAGAATTATTGTTAACTTGTTGCTCAAATAGTTGATTGATGGTTGATTCTTGTTCAAACTCAGCCGTATTGTCATTCCATTCATGAATAACTTGCTGAATTTCATAATGATCCATCATGGGTAATTGATTAATTGACTGCTCAGGTTGGAGAATCACCGCTTGCACTAAATTCATGAAATGTTGCTTCATTTTTTTAATGGTCGATACCTTAAACAATCGAACATTGTACTCAAACCGCCCCTGCAACCCGTCATTGGATTCCCACAACTCCAAGCTCAAATCGTATTTTGCTGTTGCAGTATCAACACCCTCTAGCATTTGTACAGCAATATGACTCAATTGTCGGTCAGGCATGGGGGAATTTTGTAAAGCAAACATCACTTGAAATAAAGGCGTATGACTGACATTTCTTTCAGGTTGTAAATGTTCAACCAACTGTTCAAACGGCACATCCTGATGAGCATAAGCCCCCAAAGCCACTTCACGAACTCGGCGCAATAATTGATCGAACCCTGGGTTTCCAGATAAATCCGTTCTCAGCACCAAATTATTGATGAATAATCCGACCAAATTTTCAATTTCTTGATGATTTCTACCTGCAATGGGTGAACCTACGGCAATATCAGTTTGACGACTATAACGTAACAGTAAAACCAGAAAAACTGATAATAAAGTCATGAATAAACTAACCCCAGATCGCTGACTCAATTGATTCAATTGTTCAGTTAATTCACCATTAATTTCAATATTTTCATAAGCACCATCCCAGCTAATCACAGGAGGTCTTATTTCATCCGTCAGCAAATTTAGAGTCGCAACATCTTCCAGCTTTTCCTGCCAATAACTAATTTGAGACTCCAGTACATCGCCTTGTAACCATTGACGTTGCCATATTGCATAATCAGTATATTGAACAGGCAATTCAACCAAAGAAGGTGATGATTGTGCAATGGTTGCTTCATACAATTCCAGTAGTTCATTCAGTAAAATACCAACTGACCAACCATCCGCAATAATGTGATGCAGTGTTATAATCAAATTCCATTGATCTACCGCCTGTTCAATCACTTTAACTCGAATCAGCGGACCATTGTTTAAATCAAAAGATTGTGATACTTCTTTATTGGCAATTTCAAGCAAGGTTGTTTCAATGTCATCGACAGCAACATCATTGCAATGACTCACGGAGATTGTACATTTCAAATCATTATTAATTTTCTGGATTGACTGATGCTCACTGCCTGCCACAAAGGTTGTACGTAATGATTGATGACGCTGCATTAGATTATCAAAACACATTTGCAAAACATCCAAACGACACTCACCCGATAATTTTAAAGCGACAGGAATATTATACAATGCAGGATGAGCATCAAATTGATCTAAAAACCAAAGTCTTTGCTGGGCAAACGACAATGTTTTAATTTCATCATTTGCATAAGGCTCTAAAGTTAATGCTCCCAATCCACTGGTCTCTAAAATGGCTTTATCAACCACCAAAGCAAATGCCTGAACAGTCGGACATTCAAACAAACTTCTGACAGGTAAATCAACTTCTAATAATTGTCGTAATCTCACAACGACTTGATTGCCCAATAAAGAATGTCCACCCAATTCAAAAAAGTTATCTTGTGCACCCACTTGTTCGATTTCTAGCACTTGTCCCCAAATTTCAGCAACCACCTGTTCTAAAGGTGTTGTTAATGCCACATAACTGGTTTTTTCACCGACAAAATCTTCCACTTTAGCAACGGGCAATTCCTCTCGATTGACTTTACCATTCGCCAACATGGGCATTTGATCAATAACGACAAAGGCTTCTGGCAACATATATTCTGCCAAGTGAGTTTTTAACTTATTCCTTAATTCATTGACATCCAGCTTGCTATTTTTAACCAAAGACAAATAAGCGATTAACTGTTTCTTTGAAACCTTATTTTGACAAATAACGACTTCGGACTGTCTAATATTTAGTTGCTGGCGTAGCACATCATTAATTTCATTCAGAGAAAAACGGTAACCATGAAAAGTGACCAAATCATCGACTTTGCCTAAATATTGCAATTGACCATCCGACAAATAACGCACCATGTCACCCGTTCTAAACAGACGATCTTCTGGTGAATTACTCAAATAATTGGGTACAAATTGTTGATGTGATAATTCATCATCATTACAATAACCTGAACTGATACCTGCACCACCGATACATAATTCACCTTGTGCTCCAATCGGCACAGGATCTTGCTCTGCATCCATAACATACAATTGAATATTCGCCACAGGCTGACCAATTGGCACATATTGATTTTGGTAATCAGACAAGTTATTAATACGATAAAACGAAACAACATCTGAACATTCCGCAATGGAACAGCTATTCACCACTTCGGTTGTATCGGGCAATTTATTTATTAATCGTGTTGTTTGTAATATTTCGCCTGAAAACATCACCGTTTTTAGTGACCCCCATTCATCCGACCCTTTGGCATCTAACACAGGATAAAACTGGCTGGGAGCACAATTTAATCGGGTAATTTGTCGTTCTTCAATGGCATTCGCTATTTGTTTACTTTGTTGAAAACCTGATAGGCAATGTAATTGCCCACCTGTTATTAAAGCCGTCCAAAGTATTTTTTGACTCATGGCAAAACTGATGGAAGACATCAACAAATGATTATCATCTGTATTCAATTGAAATTCTTGTTGATACCAATTGAGCAAATTCATTAAAGCATCATGATAAATTCCTGTTGATTTCGACAAACCCGTGGTAAATAACAAATAGGCCAATGATTTTTCTGATGATTTTATGGCCAAATTATTACTTGATTGATTCAATAATGACGATGCAATATCAAAAACATCAACCACCGTGATGCCGATGAGCACTTCATTTTGCTGTGATGAATGATCCACTAACCAATGAGTCACCGATGATTCTTCTAGTAAAGTATTAATTTTGGCTGTAGAAAATTTAGGGTCAATTGGAACATAAACTCCTCCAATTTTCACAATGGCTAAAATAACCACCATAAGGTCAATGCTGGCATCCAAACTAACGGCAATTAAACTTCCAGGGATTAAGTTTTCTTCATTAATTAACCAGTGTGCCAGTTGATTCGCTTTACTATTCAAATCGCCATAATTAATGGTGTTATTTTGATCAACAATAGCAATATGGTCGGCTCGTTGTTCAGCTTGATATTCAAAGCATTGAATCAAACTCAATGGCTGATCAAAATTTTGATGCGTTTTATTCCAATGCACCAACAATTGATATCGCTCTTCATCACTGATGATCAACAAATCATTCAATTGAATATCTGGAATAATTGGAATGGTTTCCAATAGCGTATAATAATGTCCTGCCAATCGTTTGATGGTCGCCTCATCGAATAAATCAATATTGTATTCCCATGAACACCTTAAATGATCGACTGATTCATCAACATACAAAGTCAGGTCATATTTAGAAACACCAGGATCAATTTCCATAGAACTGATGGTTAAACCTGGTAATTCTTGGTCGAGTACATCGGTTTTCTGGTTGATGAACATGACTTGAAATAATGGAGAATGCCCCATGTCACGACTGGGATGCAGTTCTTCAACCAATTTTTCAAAAGGCACATCCTGATTGGCATAAGCCCCCAGACTGGTTTCTTTGACTCTTTTTAACAGCTCCGTAATGGAAGGATTACCAGCCAGTTGAGTTCGTAAAACCAAAGTATTTACAAATAAACCAATTAACGGTTCTAATTGTGATCTGTTTCTACCTGCCACGGGAACACCCACACTGATATCTTCCTGGCTGGTGTTGCGATACAACAATACTTTGAAAGCGGTTAACAAAATCATGTACAAAGTCACGTCTTGTTGTTTTGCCAGTTTATGCAAAGGCCTTAAAATATTTTCTGGCAGATCAAAACGTAAGGTTTTACCGCAATAGGTTTGTACTTCAGGTCGTGGTCGATCTTGAGGCAACTCAAGCACAGGTAAATCACCACTCAATTGCTGACGCCAATAGTCCAGTTGTTGTTGTAAAACACTTTGTTGTAGCCATTGTTTTTGCCAGATAGCATAGTCACTGTATTGAATTGGTAAATCTGTTAAAGGTGAAGAATGATCCTCATCAAAAGCCAGATACAATTCGATCACTTCTTGCATATAAATACGATAAGACCAACCATCTGAAATAATATGATGCATATTGGTCATCAAAATAAACTCGGCATCATTCAATTTCAGCAAATGCGTTCTTAACAGTGAACCACGACTTAAATCAAATGACAGACTGGCTTCTGCCTGTATTTGAATCTCGACTTCTTCGGCTTTTTTATCATCAGCAATGGATTGTAAATCAATAATTTCGAGTAAAAATGCCTGATGTTCATCAACCACTTGTTGTGGATTACCGTCCCAAATCACGAAACGACTGCGTAATACATCATGTCTCAAAAGTATTTCATTGATTGCTTGATTCAATGCCCGAATATTTAATTTTCCTTTAATTCTGGAGGCCGCAGGCAAATTATAAATGGCACTATTGGGTGTAAATTGATCAACAAACCACAAACGTTCTTGAGCAAAGGATAATTGACGATCTGTTTCATCATGTGAATGTAACCCCAAACTGGATTCACTCGGTTTTTGTTGCATTTCATCAATTTGATTGGAAAAATCTTGTAATATGGGATTTTCAAAAATGAGACGAACCCCCAAATCTACACGAAAAACATCATATAAGCGTGACAACACCTGAGTCGCCAACAATGAATGTCCGCCAATGTCAAAAAAGTTATCCAGTTTACCGACTCGACTCACACCAATGATTTCCTGCCAGATATTTGCCATGGCAACTTCTGTCGGTGTCGCAGGTTCAACAAATGATTCTTGTTTAACGGTATTTAACTGATCAGGTTCAGGCAAGGCTTTACGGTCAATTTTACCATTGGCAGTGAGTGGAAAACTGTCCATTTCAACAAAAGCAACAGGAATCATAAATTCTGGCAAATATTGTTTCAGATATTTTTTTAATGTTTCAGCATCAGTTTTGACAGCCAATTGACGACGTTGATTATTTTCTGTCAATTGTGTTTGATCCAGGGTCAAATCAACCCCCAGACACTTCCAGTCCACATCAATCACCGATAAATGTTCAATAGGCAATTCCGCAACACTGATCAGCGAACCAGTTTGAGCAACCTCTTCATTCTTTGGAGTCCACTCAATATTTAATCGACAACCTTGTTCGAATTCTTCAATTTTAATATCCACATCCAGTACCGCAGGATGCTGCAAGACTTGAATGGACAAATTTTCCAGCCATTCATTTTCACGTCTGAATAATAAGCAACCACTTTCAATGTATTTTGCCTGTTGATCGGTGAAGAATATTAATCCACTTTCACTAAATGGGCTTTTCATTAAACCCGATTGCTGAATACTGGATTGTTGACGAATTAAATTACCACCTGCAATGCATAAAGTTCCCCATTCATCAACCGCCACAGGTTCTAGTGATTCATTCAAAATATAAGTGCTAACATCCAGTGATTTTTCATTGAAACAACCAATGCCTTCCTTACTCAAAACTTTAGCCAACAAACAACAACCTGCCGTTTGCATAAAGCCATATAACCACCACAAATCTACTTTGTGTTCCAACAAACGATTAATTAATATTTGTGGTAATTTTTCACCACTGACCATCAAACGGATGGATTCAACATAACAAAACTGTTTCATCAAAACACGCATGGTCTGTGATGCGATAAAAATGATTGAAATATCATATTCAGCAATGGCATCATCTACCGTCATACCCATATTTTCGTCTTGTTGCGAATGTAAAATACAAGTTGAACCAAATAAGAAAGGCAGCAACAAATAATTCAAACTATCGGCAACATTATCAAACCCTGGAATATATAAAATATTATCCATCGGCATAACACCAGGCCTGATTGCCAATGAGGATAAAACGTTCAGTACACTTTGATGCTCCAACGGCATCGTCACCCAGCCATCCTGATGTCGCTGATAACCAATATAAACCAAACTGTTAGAACTGTATTTAGTCATTAAATTCAGCTGACTTTCTCGCTCGATTTGAGACCATTCGGAATCCAGTTCAATCAAATCAATGGGGTATTCCATAAATTGTTGGGCCCATTTTTCATGGGTCAACATGATTGGAACTTTAGCCGTATCCAATAAAGACTCTACCTCTTGTTGCTCAAAAGAAATATCAACGGCTATCACTGCCCCACCTGCTTTAATAGTGGCTAACACAGCCACCACATAGTCAATGGATGGTTCAATGTACAATGCCACGGGGACTTCCGAGCTAACGCCCATACGCCTCAAATAATGGCCCAGACAATTGGCTTTTTGATTTAATTCAGCATAAGTTAAAGAATGTGAACCACAAATCAACGCCAAATTAAGAGCTTGGTATTCAACCTGCTCTTCAAAGAGTTGGTGTACACATTGGTCTTTAATAAAATCATCTTCAGATTGATTCCAGTCAACCAAAACTCTTTGCCTGTCTTTTTCTGGGAGTAATTTTGCACGGTAATGATCATCATTTTTAATGCTTTGGATAGCATTTCCATCAATGATCGTATAGGCCACCAGGCGACTATCCCCAGGTGAGTCTTCCCGAACAGTGACAACAGCTTCTGAAATACCCGTTATGGCTGACAAATGTGATTCAATCTCACCCAACTCAATGCGATAACCTCGGAGCTTAATTTGGTTATCTATTCTGGCAATGCATTCAACATCACCATTTTGATGATATTTCGCCAAATCACCCGTGCGATATATTTTGTATTCAGACTTTAAAGCTGAGTTGAGCAGCTCGTCTGCTCGAACGAAACTTATGCCCTTGTGGTACAAAAAAGGGTTATTGACGAATCGTTCTTCGGTTAATTTAGTTTGTAGATGATAACCACGGGCAACACCTAACCCACCGATCCACAATTCACCTGAAACACCAATTGGAACGGGTTGCATTTTTTCATCTAAAATATAAAACTGTGTATTGGCAATGGGCTGACCAATGGTAATAATGGGTTGATCTTTATTGATATTTTTAACCGATGACCAAACGGTGGTTTCCGTTGGGCCATACATATTCCACAGTTCTATATTGTCAATTTCCAGTAATTGTTTTGCCAATACTTTAGGCATGGCTTCACCACCACACAATACTTTGATGGTATCAGTCGGTCGCCAGTAAATATCGACCAGCATTTTCCAGGTGGCTGGGGTTGCTTGCATCACACTCACAGTGTGTTGAGCCATTAATTGTTGAAGCGCAATCGCATCCAATGTCGCATCACGACTGGCAATGATTGTTTTAGCACCACAAATCAATGGCAAATAAAGTTCTAAGGTTGCAATATCAAATGAGAAAGAAGTCACTGCTAAAACTGAATCTGCTGAATTAATGCCTGGAGATTTTTGCATGGCAAACAAAAAGTTGGTTAGATTGCCCTGTTGAATTTGCACACCTTTAGGTTTACCTGTCGAACCAGAAGTATAAATCACATAGGCTAGACTATGACTACTCACACATCGTCCAGGGTTGCTGACTGGTTCTGATTTCAAGTCATCTTGAATAGTCGATAAATCAACAATTTGTTGATTATGCAGACTGGAAGAAAAAGCATAATCACGGATCAATATCAGTGGTGCTTGACTGTTCTCAACCATATAATCGATTCGATCTATGGGGTAATTCGGATCTAATGGCAAATAAGCCGCACCTGATTTATGAATCGCCAATACTGAAATGACTAACCAAGCAGAACGATCCATATAAATACCGACCAAATCATCGGTTTGCAACTTGAAACTTGCCAAATAATGAGCCAATTGGTTTGCCGTTTCATTAATCTGCCGATAACTCCAACGTCTGCTATCATCTATGACCGCGATGGCATCAGGTGTTTTTGTCACCTGTCGTTCAAAACATTGATAAAAACACAAATCATCAATGGCTTTATCGGTATGATTCCATTGACACAATATTTTCTGTCTTTCTACTTTGCTCAACAAGGGTAATTTTTCAATCGACAAATCAGGTTGTTTTATAATTTGCTGAAGCAGATTCAAGTAATGATTTTTAAACCGTTCAATGGTCGCTGCATCAAATAAATGAGTATTGTATTCAAACCAACCCAGCCATTGATTGTTTTCCTGACGAATTTCCAAACTCAAATCAAATTTAGCCGTACCAGGGTCAACATCCATCGACTCCCATTTTAAATTACTTCGATGAGACTTAGGAATAGGCATGGTTTGTAAGGAAAAATAAACCTGAAACAATGGAGTGTGACTCAGCTCCCGTCGTGGCTGTAAAATTTCCACCAACTGCTCAAAAGGTACATCTTGATTGGCAAATGCTTGAATACTCAGTTGTTGTACTTGCGATAGAATTTCGTTGAAACTGTGCTCATTATTTAGCTGAGTTCTAAACACCAAGGTATTTACAAA
>JABHHM010000396.1 GCA_018671575.1 Methylococcales bacterium
AATAATTTTGGATTTTCCCCTTCTTGAAAGCCTTGAACGCCTGTCAAGATTATTTCCAATTGTCGTTTGTAATCAATCAACGTAGAACGACGTTTCTTTTTTGCCATCGAACGCCATTGCTTTTTTTTGAAATCATTGAGAAAGGTTTCAAAAACATACTGGCTATAAGGGTCTTTAAGGTGATCAAAAACACCATCAAGGTAAAGTCGTCCATATTTTCTATTTTGATTGGCAACATCTACCCAGTAGTTGATATAGTCAGCCGTTGAAATGGTCATGCTATTAAAATCTGACCGATCAGTATGCCATTCAGGGTCGGCTCCATAATCCGCTGATTCATTGAGTTTTAAATTAATCTCCAACTGTCCTGAACTCTCTAATTGTACCACTCGCTTCAATAAGCGTTTTTCCACCTTTTTTCTTGCATTTTCCCAATTGGGTGACCAATTTAGTTTTTGAGATTGCATGCTGTCGAGTTTTTGCTGAAAAGAAAGTCGCCTGAATCGATTTATATTATTGGAAATAATTTCTTTTACAGTCGAGGATGCTTGATACGCTACGGTAGATAGATCATCGCAATTCGAACAATTTTTATCCTCCAATAATTTTTGTATGCCTCTTTTGTTAATAAACTGTAGTATTTCGATACCGTATTTTTTGATCGTGGACTCTGTTGTCATCATTTCTGTTGGCTCATTTTCGATGATAGGGGGTGTGATTTTATTTTGTTGCTTTTTTATTAATGATGCATGGCTTTTCAAGTTCACTGAGATAACATTGTTCTCAGCCAAAATAATGATTTCATTCACGATGGATGTCTGTGCAGCTTCAATCGCAACTTCTATTTCTTCTGAGTTTACATTCTCAGTTTCCTGATTCATTTGACGAAGCTGGTTTAGTTTTTTGGGATCAATACCGTCATCAATGTGCTTTACTAAAAGATCACTTGCACCTTTCATCGCCAGATGAAGTTTTTCAAGCGAACAGTGTTCTGAAATAATTTTTATGTGGGTCTTGTCAAGAAACAGAAGGTCTTCAAATACCCACCAGCTGATACGTTCAAATGAATGATATAGGGGTAAATCTTCGATTTTGATACCTTGTAAAATGTCATTGCATTCGGTGGCTTCAAGTCGTTGAATCGTCTGATAGAGGTTTGCCAGTTCAGGAATACGTTGTAGTGGCAAAGCAGGATCACTGGGTGAAAAGTCGTCATTGGCATCACTCTGACGGGCAATATCAATCATTAATTTTGCAATGGTGTCAGTTGGTAGGCATTCTAAAATATAATATCCTAGTTTTGGCGGGCATTTTTTTAACTGTTGTTTCAATGCCAAACCTTTGACTAAACAGATTTTCTCCAATGGTTGTTGTGGGTTATTATTTAATTGCTTTAATAGAAAAACGATTGAGAAAACCTCCATGAAAAGTTGGTCATTTTCAGTCTCCGTCTTTTTTTCTATGGAGGATTGTGAACCTGTCATAGTGTCTTTAAATGGTTGATTGAAGTTGAACTTGGATGGATCATGCATTATCAATCTTTGCAATATCTGAACAATTTCAATTTGGGCTTTCACGACATCAATATATCTGGGTGGTCCCATACATTCGAAATCATCTTGTAAGGTCGGGTGGCATAAGGCAAATATTTTTGTCTGAACAGATGTTGTCGACATTCTTAATGCTAATAAAATTGTATTTAGCTCGACATCTCTTAGCATCGCTAGAATTGTTTGCTCATTCAAATGATCTATATCATCAAATTGAAGACAGCCAATATTTCCATCAATCGGATAGATTTCAGCGTCCCAGACACGAATTTGGTTCAATAAATCACGACGGACTTCAATAGGAAGATAAGCAATGAAGTTGTGCGCTTTATTTAATAATTCATTAGACGTTAAGTTTTTCTTTTTTCCGTAATAAGTTATTTCTCTATTTTGTTGCTTGGTTTTTGAGGTTTGCCAATAAGTTTCATGTCCCATGCTTAAAATCCAAAACAACACCTGACTTTGCCAGAAAAAAGGCATTAATTCAAAAAAACAAGCTTCATCATGGCTGTCATCCAAAGACATCATCATGATGCTCAATTGTTCCAGAAAATAATTATCCTGATACAACAGATCGTTGGTATTGTTTTGAATGGTTTCCAGTATGGATAGACCACAGCTATTCTTTATGATTGTTGAATTGTTAAACGTTACATCATCCACCCAGAATACACAGTCAGATTGTTTGCAGTTTGCATCAATCAATGAGCAAACAGATGGTGAATTATTATTCAACATGTCCATACACTGCCTAAAAATATGATTTGCATTGTCAACATTGTCATCTTCAATCGCATACGCTTTAACTCCATCAACACCAACCGTTACAGAACTCCAAACAGTCCCGGCACAATCATCTAATAAAACCGCCTTTAATCCGGAAAATATGCGGCTCACTGGTTTATAAATACGTTCCCATTCTAACTCTCTGGGGTCACCTGATAATTTGTCTTGTTTGACAAATTCAATCATCAAATCTTCGGTGAAATTGTCACCCGTAATGAAAAAATCAAACAACTCCACCAATGCTAAAAATTGATGCAAGTCTCGACGTAAATTGTCTTCACTACTCAATGTGTAAAGTACCGTGATACAATTATTTAATTCATTTATTGGTCGCACCACATGATCAATCAGATGCTGATGTAGCACTCGACCTTCTTTTCGGGAGGACATCAAAGTATCATCTTTATCAAATACCATGATCTGATCTTTTGCTGGAAACTGCTCGTTAACCCAATCCATACCGTCAATTAGAAGGTCAAGATGTTTGGGGAATATTAATAGTGGTTGGGTAGAGCGTTTTTGTGACACTATGATATCCTACACTTGATCAATAATTTCAATTTGTCGAGTCTTTCTAGTTGCACTTGATTTTCTTCTGTAGAAGAAATATCACTGGCTATCAGCAAATTATCTTCCAACATCTATGCTCCTGTTATAGAACGCTAAACCTTAACGGTGAGAATCCACTATAATTTTAGACGGTAATTAAATAAACGGCTGATAAATCATCTAAATGATGGATACCAACTTCTCTTTGAATTAATACGAATGACAAGTAAAGCGACTGATATTGTGAATATTATTAAAACCTTGAAAAAAACCATCACAAGCTTTGTTCAATCCATAAAAAAACGAAAGGATCTCAAGAATCAGATGACTGTAGAAAAACTCTTGGAAGAAGACAGTAATGAGGCATCTATTAAACCTCTCATTAATGCTTTGCCTTCAATAGATGATTGGACATTGCAAATCAAAGTGATTGACCGTTTGATTCAACTGAATGCACTATCTGCTACTAACCAATTAGCCAAATTATATCATAACAATGATTTATCTATCGAAGTCAGAGGCAAAGCTATTGAAGCATTGGCAAGTATTAATTATGAAAAATACAGTCAATTAATTTTGGAGGCTTTTTGGTATGACGGTGACTTTAAAAAGCATTTGGTATTGCCTGCCGCTTTAGCCTTAATTGAACATTCGGATAAACAAGAAGTATCACTTTATCCTGATCCCGTGTATCGAGATGAAAAGATTGAAGTAGTATTTGACCGTGGTAGATCAAGCGTTAGAAAGCACAGTTCTAAATCTTATCGGCATGCTTGCATCAGCAATTTTACCGATCGAAGAATACGTGTTTTCGGTCAACATTTTTCTGATTCAGAAATAGAAACGGTATTATCAGGCCAAGAGGACTGGTTGCCAATTTCTTACGCATTTGCTAATAATAGTGAATATGGATATGTTGACAAAAGAGCTGATCAATATGGTGTCTTTTATTTATTTTTTTATGACACGCTGGATGATAAGCGTGAAACAAATGATAAAAACCCAAGTTTTCCGATAAAACCATTGCTTGAAAAGCCTGCGATAATCCAGTTTAAATTTGATATTGAGTGTTATAGGGAATTATCACAATGATGACG
>JABHHM010000341.1 GCA_018671575.1 Methylococcales bacterium
TTGGATAAAAATTCTGTGATTGAATATGCAAGGAAGGATATACAGTCGAGGTTGAAAGGGTAGGATGTATATCAAATATGTCGATATAACGATTGTTATTTTCAATAAGGAATTTCCACCATAAAAATACTGCCCACATCAGGTTGGCTTTCAATCTGGATAGAACCGCTGAGTAATTCACAAATTTGTTTTGATAGGGAAAGACCAAGTCCTGTGCCTCCATATTGTGTGGCAATGGACTGATTGGCTTGTTCAAATTCATTAAATATTTTACTGATTTGTTCGGTATTCATGCCGACACCCGTGTCAGTAATGCTGATTTTTAACCAGTCATTTTTATCTTTTTGAGTTTTTTCAACGTCTAGTGTAATGCGACCTTGTTGGGTAAATTTGCAGGCATTGCTCAATAAGTTAATAATCACTTGTTTGAGACGAAGTTTGTCTG
This sequence comes from Methylococcales bacterium, assembly GCA_018671575.1. Taxonomy (GTDB): domain Bacteria; phylum Pseudomonadota; class Gammaproteobacteria; order JABHGC01; family JABHGC01; genus JABHHM01. The sequence goes on from JABHHM010000341.1 coordinate 446, forward strand.
TTTTAATGGTGCCCAGGTCGTTAGAGTTAATAATCAATGTATTGGATTTTTTTGTTGCCAGTTGATTTGCCAGTGACTTTATTTCAGATAATAAGTCATTAATATTGATAGGCTGGATATATAACTCCATTTTTCCCGATTGAATTTTGGCTAAATCCAGTATGTCATTAATCAATGCAAGCAAATGATTGCCCGCAATTTTAATGTTTTCTATGTCGGGAATATAATTAAGATGTTGCTGTTCGGTAACATCTTCCAGTAGCATTTCACTGTAACCTATGATGGTACTGAGAGGTGTTCTGATTTCATGACTCATATTGGCAAGAAAGGCACTTTTTGAACGATTTTCTGTTTCAGCATTTAGTTTGGCTTGTGTGGCAAGTTTGGTTGCTTTTTGCTGATTAATTAATTGTTGATAGTTGTTTTCCAGTTGCTGATTTTGTTTGCGTAAATTATTAATAAGGTTGAATTGTTCTAAGGCTTTTTCAACACTCAATAATAAGTCGTTTTCTTCCCATGGTTTAGTCAGGTAACGAAACAAGTTGGCATTATTGATGGCATTGACGGCTGAATCTAGTCCTGCTTGTCCTGTCAGTAAAATTTTAATAATTTCAGGAAATGTCTGATGAACTTTGGTCAAAAATTCATCACCCATCATTTCAGGCATGATTTGGTCGGAAATAATGAGTGCAATGGTGTAACCATCTTCAATTAACTCATCAATGACTTCCTGAGCTTCATCGGCACTTTCTGCAAATTCATATTCATAAATTCTACCAAACTTACGTTCTAGTTGAGTGTGTAATGAATTCAGTATCATCTGTTCGTCATCAACACAAATAATGACATCTTTTTTCATAGGTCGACCTTAAAAATGAGTGGTAAAGTGATCTTGAAACAGGTGCATTCTGGTTGAGACGTCACTTCAATATTGCCATCGTGTTCATCAATGATTGTTTTGGTGATTGCAAGACCCAGTCCTGTGCCTTCACCTTTTTGTTTGGTGGTAAAATGTGGTTCAAAAATATGATCAATAATATCATCAGGAATTCCAGGGCCATTGTCTTCAATCTCAACGGTAATTGTTGTTTTATTGGGTTGTTTGATTCGTAAGTTTATTGTGCCTCGACTGTTCATGGCTTGTATTGCATTGTGAATCAAATTGGTCCATACCTGATTTAATTTGTCGGGATAACAATTCAGTCTTGGAATGTCATCAAAATCTTTGTGTATGATCACACCTTGTTTGAGTTTGTTGTGTAAAATGATCAAGGTTGTTTCCATGTCTTCAATTAAGTCTGTTGATGAACGTTTTGCTTTGTCAATATGTGAATAACTTTTCAAGGCTTTGACCAGATGCGTAATGCGATCAATGGCTATTTCAATGTCACGAACATGAATTTGATTCATGCCCAATAATTTAATAGATTGGATGATTTGTTCGCAATTGTCATGTTCAAACAGTTTAATAAAATGAATAATGTCTGTTTGATTGAGCCCTATCAGTGAAATATCCTTGCTTAAGCTATGGGCATCATCAATCTTATAATTATAGAATATTTTTTTAATTTCTCGGGCAATATTTCGCTGTTCTTTGGTTGAATTATTCTTTTCAAGTACCAGTGTTTTGTGGCATAACTCATAATATAACGGTTTTAATTCACTGGGTAATAAGGACAGTATTTGGATTAAGTTAGTCAATAAGGTGGTGTAACTGTGATGAACTTCGTGAATGGCGCTGTAAATTGCTCCCGCAGGCGTATTGATTTCATGGGCAATACCTGCCACTAATTGTCCAAGAGAGGCCATTTTTTCAGATAAAATAAGTTGGTGTTGACTTTCTTCTAAATCAGACAATGTGGTTGCGAGTATTTTATTGGAGTTGGCAAGTTCGGCTTTTTGTGTTTCTAACTCAATGGTTCTGGCGTGTACCATGGATTCTAATTGTTCACCATAATGTTTTAATTCCTGATTGGTTTTGGATAAATGTTCTTTATCTTTTTGTATGCCATCCAACATATTATTAAAAAAATCACCAATTCTGCCAAATTCATCTTTTCTATGGTTATCCATTCTGACTGATAAATCACCATTCATGACTTGTTGAGTTGTATCTTCTAATATTTTAAAGGGTTTTTGTAAGATCCAACCAATGATAATGACATGAAAAAAACCATAACAGGTGAGAAGTAACGTGATGACAATTAATATTTCTTTTCGATGATTATGTACCAGTGTATTAATGGGAATATGATGCAATTTTAATTGTAAGTTATAGGTGTGATGGGCGGTGGAGAAAAAGGGGATTGTTCGAGTGATTTTAATGTCAATTTCATTTTTTTTGCCAGCACGTACTTGTTTATTATCTGACAGTAGTTCCAAATAAGTGATTTTATTATTTAGATTGGTCTTTAGCCAGTCAGAATTTATGTTGCTGATAGAATTACCGTCAAGCTTTATCGCTATAGAATAAGCGATATGATTGGCTTCTTTATCAATTTGTTGTTCAAACTGTTTGTCAGCATCCTTTAACACGACAATGATATAAATAAAGGCGGCAATGACTATCGCCCACAAGGTGGCTGATGTGATTTTAACGGCAACACTGGCATCCCAGTTGCGAGACCAGTTGTCTGTAATGATGGTGTTTTGATCCACTTTGAATTCCCATATTTGTAGAACGACTTTAGAGATTATGAAGCATTATTGTCAATTCAGTAAGGGTCATGCAATAAATATCCAAATTGTGCAGGATTTTTATTCGCCTTTGAGGTGCAAAAATAGGCGTATAGTTGAACTATGCAATGGTTTGAGTAAAGTAGCCTGTGGGCCAAAAGAGCGAGCAAATGTAAAGGTTGATTTTGAATCGTCCCTTGTAGGTGAGCATAATTATTGCGAGTTGCCTTACACGCAGTCAAAGTCTTTGATGGCTGCCAGTGTGGGTAATTGGTCAAGGCTTTTTAGGTTGAAATAATCGAGAAATTGTCGTGTCGTGCCGAACATGGCTGGTTTTCCTGGAACATCACGATGTCCTAAAACCCTGATCCATTCTCGTTCAATGAGTGTTTTAATGATGGCAGAACTGACTGTAACACCTCTGACATCTTCTATTTCACCACGGGTGACAGGTTGGCGGTAGATGATAATGGCTAATGTTTCCATTAATGCTCTGGAATATTTGCCAGGTTTTTCTTCCCACAAATTAGAAACCCAAGCAGACAATTCGGCTTTTACTTGCATTCTAAAACCACTGGCAACTTGAATGATCTCAATGCCTTTGTTTTCATATTCGGTTTGTAATTGCTCAACAGATGATTTGATGGCAAAACGACTGGGGCGATTGTCTTCTTCAAATAAATTTAAAAGTTGTTCCACGCTGAGTGGACTGTCTGCCGCCATTAATGAGGCTTCTACAATATTTTTGAGTTTTTGATCCGATAGTTTCATGATGATTTATTGGGAAACGGCTTTTACATGGATGTTTCGATAGGGTTCAGCTTGTACTATTTCTATCAGTGATATTTTAACCAATTCGAGAATGGCTAAAAACGTTACAACCACGCCTGCACGACCTTCTTCTAAACTAAATAATGTGTGAAAATCAATGAAATTGTGTTGATTAACTTTTTCTAAAACCAGTCCCATTCTTTCTCGTACTGACAGTTGTTCTTTTTGAACATGATGATGGGTGAACATGTCGGCACGTTTCATGACTTCTTGCATGGCTTGAAGTATTTCGGCTAACGAAACGTCTGGGTATGAAACCTGGCTTTGACATTCGCTGTGGTCAATTTGTGCAATGAATGTGTCTCGTCCCATTCGGGGAAGTTGTTCCATGTCTTCGGCGGCTGTTTTAAATCGCTCGTATTCTTGCAATCTTCTGATGAGTTCAGCTCTCGGGTCCTCATCATCGTCCAAGTTTTCAGTGGAGCGAGGCAATAACATTCTGGATTTGATTTCAGCCAGCATGGCCGCCATGACTAAATATTCTGCCGCCAATTCCAGTTTGATTTCTTTCATTAATTCGACATACTTGATGTATTGTCTTGTGATTTCAGCGATGGGGATATTTAGAATATCCATATTTTGTTTTTTGATTAAATATAACAAAATATCCAGAGGACCTTCAAAAGTGTCTAAAAAAACCTCCAAAGCATCAGGTGGAATATACAAGTCTTGTGGTAATTCTTTGAGTGGTTCACCCTGAATCAACGCCAATGGAGTTGTTTCAGCAGGTGTTTCAAGATTCATTATTTGTAAGATAACCCCATGACATGCCTGACTTCTTCCATGGTTTTTTTAGCGATGCTACGTGCTTCTTCACAGCCTTCATTGATGATGTTTCGTACCAGCTCAGTTTGTTCGGAATATTCTTTGGCTCTCTCTTGAATGGGAGCAAGTTCAGTTAATACTGCTTCAATGATGGGTTGTTTGCAGTCGAGGCAACCAATGCCAGCGGTACAACAGCCTTCGGTGACCCAGTTTTTTATTGAATCATCAGAATAGATTTGATGAAGTTGCCAAACAGGACATTTGTTGGGGTCACCAGGGTCAGTTCTTCTGACTCTGGCGGGGTCTGTTGGCATAGTTTTTAATTTTTTTTGAACGTCTTCTGGGTCATCTCTTAAGGCAATGGTGTTGTGATAGGATTTAGACATTTTTTGCCCGTCTAGCCCTGGCATTTTGGCGGCAGGAGTTAATAAAGCTTCTGGTTCATGTAAAATGACTCGTCCGCCACCTTCTAAATAGCCAAATAATCTTTCACGGTCGGTGATGGTGATGTTTTGTTGTGATTCTAATAAGGCTTGTGCGACTTTTAGTGCTTCATAGTCACCTTTTTCCTGATAGCTTTTTTGTAATTGTTTAAATAGTTTGGCATTTTTTTTGCCCATTTTTTTGATTGCGTTTGAGGCTTTTTCTTCAAAATTAGCTTCTCTGCCGTAGATATGATTAAAGCGTCTGGCCACTTCGCGAGTCAATTCAACATGGGCTACCTGATCTTCACCCACAGGGACTTGTCCTGCTTTGTAAATTAAAATGTCGGCACTTTGTAATAATGGATAACCTAAAAAACCATAGGTTGCTAAATCTTTTTCTTTCAGTTTTTCTTGTTGGTCTTTGTAGCTGGGTACTCTTTCTAGCCAGCCCAAAGGTGTGATCATGGATAATAATAAATGAAGCTCGGCGTGTTCGGGCACCATTGATTGTACAAAAATTTTTGAAGAGCTTTGACTAACGCCAGAGGCTAGCCAGTCAATAACCATTTCTTTGGTGTTTTCCTGGATATCATGCGGGTTTTCGTAATTGGTGGTGAGTGCATGCCAGTCAGCAACAAAAAAAAGACAGTCAAATTCATGTTGTAGTTTTATCCAGTTTTTTAATACACCATGATAATGTCCCAGATGTAGTTTACCCGTTGGACGCATTCCAGATAAAACTCGTTGTTGAGATGACGATGTCAAAATGTAGGTCTCCTAAATTATTTTGTTACTATTATTATTTTACTCTAAAAAGTCAACGTTGCCGAGTCCCTTCCTTACAATGGTGGGGCTGCCCTCAATAAAGTCGATTACTGTGGTTGTTTCAATTCCACAATAGCCTCCATCAATAATAACATCAACAGAATGGTCTAATAATTCTTTCATTTCGTAGGGATCAGTGAGTGGATATTCATCGTCTGGCATGATTAATGTCGATGTGATCAATGATTCACCCAGAGCATCCAGTAAAGCATGAGTAATTTTGTTATCGGGAACTCGAATGCCAATGGTTTTTTTCTTGGGATGTAGCAGGCGTTTAGGGATTTCACGGGTTGCTTTTAATATGAAAGTATATGGGCCTGGCGTGATATTTTTTATAAAACGATAAGTGGTATTGTCTACTTTGGCAACTGCCGAAATTTCAGATAAATCTTTGCAAATTAAACTGAGATTTTGTTTTTTGTCAATTTGGCGGATATTTCTGATGACTTCTATGGCATTTTTATCTCCCATATGACAGCCCAATGCATAACAGGAATCAGTGGGGTAAACAATGACACCACCTTGTCGGATGACATCTACAACTTGGTTAATTAATCTGGGTTGTGGATTATCTGGGTGTATTTGGTAGATATAAGTCATTAATTGTTTGAAAGTTTTGGTTTCAGGTTTAATATTAAGAAGGTGACCATGATTTTGTTAAAATAATTATGTTTGCTACCTTATTTATAGAATATAACACCTAAATATTTATTGGTATACGATGAACAAGAAAAAGCAAAAAAAAATCAGCAGCACCATTGTTTTGAATAAAAAGGCTCGGCATGATTATTTTATTTCAGACCGTTTTGAGGCGGGGTTGACGCTACAAGGTTGGGAAGTAAAGAGCATGAGGGAAGGGCGTGTCCAAATTAAAGAAAGTTATGTGATGATAAAAGATCATGAAATATGGTTGTATGGTTCTCATGTGTCACCTTTAAAAACAGCGTCAACTCATACTTTTCCTGATCCTGTGAGGGCAAGAAAGCTATTGCTACACAAAAAGGAAATTAGTCGGTTGGTCGGCTCGGTCGAAAGAAAAGGCTTTACTTTGGTGCCTCTTTGTCTTTACTGGAAACGTAATAAGGTGAAAATAGAGATTGCATTGGCCAAAGGTAAAAAACTTCATGATAAAAGAGCATCTGAAAAAGCCAAAGATTGGGATAGGGAAAAACATCGGGTTTTAAAAAATTTGTAGGAAATGTTAAGCAATCAATTTAGTATTATGTGCGATCGTCTACTATAATAATCATAAATAAAATTTACCTTTCCTTAAACTAAGGTACAGTGGGAAAATGAATTCACCCCAAGCAGAAACATCAAAAGGTTTAATTCTTGTCGTTGATGACTCTCAAGTCACACGGTATCGAATTACCAATTTTTTTCGTGAAATTAATTACGAAACTGTTGAAGCTGCGGATGGTCTTGAAGCCATCGCAGAATTTGATAAGCGTAAACCTGATATTGTATTGATGGATATCCATATGCCGAATATGGACGGTCTCAGTGCCTGTAAAAATATCAAACAAAAAGCCAAAGCCAAATATGTTCCTGTGATCATGATTACCACGTTAGATCAGGAAGGGTTAGTTGATCAGGCATTTGAATATGGTGCCATAGATTATATTACCAAACCTATTCATTGGCCTGTTTTAAGAAATCGTGTGGAATATTTATTGCGTGCCAAACGGGCAGAAGCAGAACTTTTTGAAGAAAAAGAAGCCGCTCATGCAACGTTGAGATCAATTGGTGATGCTGTTATTACAACCGATTCATTGTGCAAAATTAAAGCATTAAATCCTGCCGCTGAAAGATTAACTGGATGGCAACAAGAAGATGCAAGAGAGCAGGATCTACAAAGTATTTATAATGTGATTGATGAAGAGACGAGAGAACCTGTCAAACGTCAAAAAGAAGCCTGTAAAAGTGAAGACCCATTGGTTCTGAATAATAATATTTTAATTAAACGTGATGGTCAGGAAGTTGCAGTTCAGGAAACTGATACTCCGTTACATGACCGTGACGGTAAAATAATTGGTGCTGTTTTGATTTTTCGGGATGTTACCAAGCAGCGTGAATATGAAAAAGCAATTTCATATCAGGCGAGCCATGATGAATTAACAGGCTTGATTAACCGAAGAGAATTTGAAAACAGATGTCAACGAGCGTTGGATATCAGCATTAATGGCGAAAAAGAAGAGCATGCTTTGATGTTTATGGATTTAGATAAATTTAAGGTCATCAATGATACTTGTGGTCACGCATCAGGCGATACTGTTCTTAAAGAAATATCACAATTGATGTTACTGAATACTCGAAGTCGTGACAGCTTAGCTCGCATAGGTGGTGATGAATTTGCTCTATTATTAGAAAATTGTAAATTATTCGATGCCATGAAAGTGGCTGAAAAAATTAGACGTTCTATTGCTAACTATAAATATAACTGGAATGAAGAAGTCTTTAACGTGGGCGTCAGTGTTGGAATTACCACCATTACAGACAGAAGCGATAGTTTGCATCAAATTCTACATTGTGCTGATACGGCTTGTTATAAAGCTAAAAATGCAGGTAGAAATTGTGTCAAAGTCTATGATGAAATTGAAGATGCCGCTGCGGTTGTTAATATTTGATTGCTTTGCCTTTCTGGAAATTCTAATTTCCTCTTATCTTTATCGTCCATTTGAGATATCCTATCGCCTGATTATTCAATATTTCAGGTAAACATTATGTCAAATTCATTTGCAACTGGGCCAAAATATATACTTCGTGGCTTGTCTTTAATTCGAGAACCCAAACTTAGACCCTTTGTTCTCATCCCTTTGTTAATTAATACATTGCTGTTTGCTTTTTTGATTTGGTATGGCGCTGCAAAATTTGACGAGATGATGACTGAGTGGTTTAGCCATTTACCCAGTTGGTTGGCTTGGCTTGAATGGCTTTTGTGGCCATTATTTGTCATTGCCGCTATTTTGATTTCAGTCAATTTATTTACCATCATTGCCAACTTGATTTCAGCTCCATTTAATAGCTTGTTGGCCTTGAGAACAGAAGAGCATTTGACTGGAAACATTGTTGAAGAATCCTCTAATAGCTTGCTGGAAATTTTGAAATCTATTGTGCCAACCATACTGACTGAAATTGGAAAAATATTCTATTTTGTCACACGAGCCATTCTGTTATTTATTATTTGTTTAATCCCTATTGTCCAGGTTATTGCTCCATTTTTATGGTTTTTATTTGGTGCTTGGTTTTTGGTGATGGAATACGGTGACTATCCCATGGCAAATAATGATGTGGCCTACGACAAACAAAGAGGATTGATGCGAAAAAACCGAATGACATCACTTGGATTTGGTGGAACATTGACGTTTATGACCATGATTCCAATCTTGAACTTTTTGGCAATGCCCACGGGTGTTTGTGGTGCTACCGCACTGTGGGTGGACGAATGGCAACAACAA
>JABHHM010000284.1 GCA_018671575.1 Methylococcales bacterium
AATATCGATCTTTGAATGATATGTTATCACCTCTAAAAGAGTTTCTGGTATAACTTCCGTTATTGGCTTTAATCAAGTTTTCACGACTGATATCAATGCCATCAATTCTAAATTCTGAGCTTTTCATGCCAATATCCATTAAACTCATTGCAATGGTATAAGGCTCTTCGCCAGTAGAACAAGGTATGCTTAAAATTTGAACTGCTTTGTTCGGGTTTGCAGGTTTCCATTGGTCTCGGATATATTTTTTTAAAGCATCAAAGGGGGTTTTATCTCTAAAGAACCAAGTTTCTGGGATAATGACATTTTCAATCAGCTCTTTCATTTCGGCAGTAGAGTCGATCAATAAATTATAATATCTGACAATGGCAGTCATCTTTAACGATTTCATGCGTTGTTCAACTGCACGAATAACAACTGGCATACCCACTGATGCGGCATTGAGCCCCATCACTTGCTGTAACTTCTTTTCAATTTTGGGGATGTAATTGTTGTCAGGGTCGATATCTTTCATGAGCTACTCAGGTCATCGTTTGTTGACAAAAGTGAATCTTCATCAAAAAAATCACTGCCTGCATTTTGTTCATTAAATAAGCTGTTTTCAGTCGTTTCTGACATGAGTTTGGATAAGTTGATCAGTTGTATCATGCCTTCTGCTTCATTGGATACGGCTTGTAAATAAGGTGCATTTTCAACTAAAACACCAGGGTTGATAAAGTTTTTCATAGATCGCTTGATTGTTTCAGTCACTTGTTCTGCCATAAAGCCAACAATATGAAGTTTTTGATCGGATGTTTTGTGCTTAAATAATATGATGCGAGTGCTTAAATGAGTGTTGCAGGCTCTTCCTTGAATTATATAGGCAAGATCTAAAATTGGAATGGGCGTTCCTCTATAATTAAAAACGCCTGCAATTTGTTCGGGTGATTGAGGTATTTTTCTCAATTGAACCAGTGGCGTTATTTCCACCACAGAACTTGCATCCAGTGCGTATCGGTCTTCCCCCATTCTAAATGATAGCAATAACATATCGACGACCTGATTAATCTTTTAAAGTAAATCTGGATACGGCATCTTGTAGTATATGAGCCGCATAATTGAGTTGCATGATGGCATCATTTGAATGAATCAGCGAATCAGCGGTTTGTTGTGCACTTTCATTGAGTTGAACCATTGATTCACTGATTTGTTCTGCTGCAAGAGATTGTGATTGCATGCCTTCGTGAACAGAGTCAAATCTTGGAATTAAGGTCTGGACTCTATCAATAATATCAGCGAGTTGTGAGCCGACATCGGCAACATTTTGTACGCCTGCACGGACTTCGTCAGAAAATTTGTCCATTCCCATTACGCCTGCGGATACAGCAGCTTGCATTTCTTTAACCATTTGTTCTATGTCCCATGTGGCAACAGCTGTTTGGTCTGCTAGGCGTCTGATTTCTGTGGCAACCACAGAAAATCCTGCTCCATATTCACCTGCTTTTTCTGCTTCAATGGCTGCATTGAGTGAGAGTAAATTGGTTTGGTCTGCAACTTTAGTAATTGTTGTGACCACTGTATTAATATTGCTGGCCTTTTCATTAATGACGGATAGTTTTGAGCCAATTGATTCAGTGGCATCCATCATTTGATGCATTGAGGTTTCCATGTTTAATAATGAAGATTGGCTCTGGGCTGCTCCTTCTGCCGTTGATTCAGCGACTTCAGCAACTTCATGCATGGTATCAACCAGGTCTTTAGAGGTTGAAGAAATATCTTGAACGGTTGACATGATTTCATTGACGGTTGCTGCTTGTTCCGTCACGGTGGCTTCTTGTTGTTTTGCTGTGGCTGCAATTTCTGTGGCTGATGAGGTGACTTGGGCGCCTGACTGTTTGACCTTGCCAATGAGTTCATTCAAATTTTCCAGCATGGTGGCGATGCTGTTGGCAACCTGATCTATGGTTTCTCCACCACTAAAAATCATCATTTCACCCGTTAAATCACCTTGTGAAGCAAGTCCAATAACGTCTTGAATAAATTCTGACTTACCTCGAATATCGCCGATAATACTGGTCATTTCACTTAATTGAACTTGTGTGTCACAGGTGATGCTGTCAAAGGTAGTGACCATTGTGTTGAAGCTTTTATTGAATTGTGAAATTTTAGAATTATCATTAATCTCATCCAGGCGAACACTGAAATCAAGACCATTAACTCGGTGAACAGCACTGATTAATTGATTGATTTTATCTTGCTCTGCTTTGGTATGTCTTTTAACAAATAATGATATGATAATGGAGGTAATAATAATAATGATTAAGCCCACTAAAAATGAGAGCCATAAACTGGATTTAGAGGTTGAGAAATTAAGAGAAATATTCTCCGTTGTAATTAAATAAGCCAAATTTTGTTTTTTTGTACTTCTTATTGTTTGCGTGGTGATTAGAAAAAATTGTTGATTAATTTCTTTAACAACCGAAGAATCATCACCAAAAGGTGGTGGTGATATATTAAGCTCAGTGTATAGGTGAGGATTACTTGAGTCTTCAATCGTATTGGCGCTGGAAACAATAAAAATATCCGTGTTATTATGTTTTATATAGGACTTTAATAGATAATTGATATCAAAAATGAACGAAATCATTCCTATTTTTTTACTACCGTTTACGATAACATGATTATACGCATAAATGAGTTTTCCTTCCTTGGAGCGAGTGAAACCCGCATTATTTGTGTTTTCTATATTGATGATTGAATCAATCATGTTTAGAGGAAACAAAATATTTCCATTCATTTCTGAAATAACTAGTTTTGCATTGTTTAAAATGTCTGTTTTAGGTAGGTTTTTATGAATAAATTCTGTAATGTCATTGGAATTTCTTAATTCAACCAGTCTTTGAAATTTTGAAGAATGACTCAATATTTTTTGGATGGGATGTAGTTGGTCGGTATGGCTACTTAAAACGTAAGACCATAATTTTTTTGATCCTGAAAGTGATGCTTTTGCATAGGGAATACTATTTTCCTCACCCGTTAAGTGGGTTGCGGTAATGATGGAAAAAGCAACAAGCAGAGACGCTATTGTGCTAATGAGAGTGATAGAAAATCTAATGTTCATTTAATAGCCAGCTCCTTAAAGTTATAACAGGCTAGTCGTAATAATAATTGTTTTGTAACTGCTCAACGTATTTATCTGTTACCTGATTTCTGCTGTCCAGCTGGTTTTTCTATCAAGTAAACTTGATTTACCTGGACATTATTTTGTACTCAAATGCTCACATAGGGGGATGTTTATTTATTTCGCTTTCCCTAACTTTATATATGCTCACATTTTTTGCACGAAAATGCCTTGAACTCAGGCAAAAACTAAATATGTTGAGTTGTTACATATTTATTTTGTATAAGAATAAAATATATGCAAAATTATAGACCCCATTTTGCAGAAAAGTAGGTTGTAAACATATTTATTATAAAAATGTATTTTGCCACTATGAATCATTGAAATCAGGGATTATGATTAGGTGATTCTAAATTTATAACACAAGGGCATAAGTTTCGTTCGAGCAGACAGACTGCTCAACTCGGCTTTATGTATTATTGATTGAAATTTTTGGAGACAGGTATGCAAGAAGATCGTAGCAAAGCGTTGGGTGCTGCTTTAAGTCAGATTGAAAAACAGTTTGGTAAAGGTGCCGTCATGCGAATGGGTGATGCATCAGCTTTTAAAGAAATAGATGTCATCTCGACAGGTTCTTTATCTTTAGATGTGGTGTTAGGGATTGGTGGTCTGCCTAAAGGAAGGATTATTGAAATTTTTGGACCTGAATCATCGGGCAAAACAACGTTGACGTTACAGACCATCGCTCAGGCGCAGTTGAATGGTGGTACAGCCGCATTTATTGATGCAGAACATGCTTTGGATCCTGTTTATGCAGAAAAGATAGGTGTCAATGTGGATGAGCTGATTGTATCTCAGCCAGATAATGGCGAACAAGCATTAGAAATTGCTGATATGTTGGTGCGTTCAGGTGGTGTTGATATTCTGGTCATAGATTCAGTTGCTGCTTTAACTCCTAAGGCTGAAATTGAAGGTGACATGGGTGATTCTCATATGGGGTTACAAGCCCGTTTAATGTCACAGGCCTTACGAAAACTCACTGCAAATATTAAAAAATCCAATACCATGGTTATTTTTATTAACCAAATCAGAATGAAAATAGGTGTGATGTTTGGTAATCCTGAAACCACAACTGGTGGTAATGCACTAAAGTTTTATGCTTCTGTTCGATTGGATATCAGACGTATTGGTGCCATTAAGAAAGGTGATGAAATTGTTGGTAATGAGACTCGGGTTAAAGTGGTTAAAAATAAAGTGGCGCCACCATTCAAACAAGCAGAATTTGAAATTTTGTATGGTCATGGTATTTCACGTGAAAGTGAATTAATTGATCTGGGTGTTAAAAATAACCTGATTGATAAAGCAGGTGCCTGGTATAGCTATAATGGAGACCGCATTGGTCAAGGAAAAGAAAATGTGCGTAAACTTCTGCTGGAAAACCCACAAATAGCCGAAGACCTTGAAATAAAGTTACGCTCAATATTACTAACTGATAATAATAAGGCAGATAAAAAGACGCAAGTGACAGAAAAAAAATAATTCTGTAGGGGTGAAATTAAATGATTTTTACAACTCGGTTTTAGTTTTGCGTTAGATTTGATTGAGAAAAAATAGAGCACCAGGAGTGCTGTCCGAGAATACAGGTTTTCGTCAGAACAAGGCAAAATTTGATGAAAAATTACAGTTTACTGCGCTTTTTCGACAATTTTATGCCTTGATTTGACGAAAATCTGAGTTCTCGGACAGCCTCCTAGTCATGCTAATGTGAGTTTTTTGACTGAAAATCAATCAAAAATGCCGTAAAGATGGAAGCGAGATGTAAAAAATATTAGATTTCCGTCTCTTACCACTGAATTTTTATTTTAATGACATATACTAATCAAGGAAAATTCTTCATCAATTGAGAATATGTTTTTTCTCATTTTCACATTCTTGCGTAAGAAGACATAGCAATATCATTGTTATGTATTTTTATGTAATGGGTGTGTTGGCAAGATTTTCATTAATTTTCAAGCATATTAAATAAATCCAATGAATAGTGACGCACTTCGACAAGCATTTTTAGATTATTTCAGCAAAAAAGGACATCACATCGGGAATTCTAGTTCTCTGGTGCCTATTGATGATCCCAGTTTATTATTTACCAATGCAGGCATGGTTCAATTTAAAGATGTTTTTTTAGGAAAACAGTCGGTTGATTATATGTGTGCATCTACATCACAGCGTTGTGTGAGGGCAGGTGGTAAACACAATGATTTAGAAAATGTGGGTTATACAGCACGCCATCATACTTTTTTTGAAATGCTGGGAAATTTTAGTTTCGGTGATTATTTCAAAAAAGAAGCCATCACTTATGCCTGGGATTTTTTAACCAACGAAATGAAGTTACCTGCTGAAAAACTATGGGTAACGGTTTATGACAAAGACGAAGAGTCTGCCAATATTTGGTTGAATGACATCGGTGTGGATAAAAATAAATTCAGTCGCATTGGTGCAAAAGACAATTTTTGGTCAATGGGGGATGTGGGCCCTTGTGGACCTTGTTCTGAAATTTTTTATGATCATGGAGAAAATGTCCCAGGTGGACCTCCAGGTTCAGCTGATGAAGATGGTGACCGTTATGTTGAAATCTGGAATTTGGTTTTCATGCAATATAATCGAGATAAATCAGGTGAGCTAACTCCTTTGCCTAAACCTTCTGTTGATACAGGAATGGGGCTTGAGCGATTGGCAGCCGTTAAGCAAAATGTTCACAGTAATTATGATATCGATATTTTCAAACAACTGATTGCTCGTGCCGCAAAAATTACCGAGTGTGCTGACCTACAAAATAATTCATTAAAAGTCATTGCAGATCATTGTCGATCTTGTGCTTTTTTAGTGGTTGATGGTGTTTTACCATCCAATGAAGGTCGCGGATATGTTCTTAGAAGAATTATCAGGCGTGCTATTCGTCATGCTTATCAATTGGGTCAAAAAAAGCCTTTTTTCTATAAAATGGTTGAGACATTAAATGAATTGATGGGTGAAGCTTATCCAGAATTAACCTCAGCCAAACAACAAGTGGAAAAAGTTTTATTGCAAGAAGAAGAGCGTTTTGCTGAAACATTAGAGCAAGGCATGAAAATACTGGAACACGAGTTGGCAACGGTTAAAAGTAATAAAATTAATGGCGAAATTGCTTTTAAACTATACGACACTTATGGTTTTCCTTTGGATTTGACAGCAGATATTGCTAGGGAAAGATCACTAAATGTTGATGTCGATGGTTTTAATCGCTCAATGGACGAACAGCGAAATCGGGCACGTGCTGCCAGTCAATTTGAAGATCAGCAATTAAATGATATTCAGTGTGATCAAGCAACCGATTTTGTTGGTTATGATTCTCTAAATGATCAGGGCGATATTTTGGCATTAATGAGTGAGGGCGAGCCAAAAACTGTTTTGACAGAAGGGCAAATGGGGGTGGTTGTTTTATCCAAATCCCCCTTTTATGCTGAATCAGGTGGGCAAGCGGGAGATAAAGGTCGGTTATTTAATGATCAAGCTGAATTTAAAGTCAGTGACACCCAAAAACAAGGTGAAGGTGTATTTGTTCATATCGGTCAGGTTGTTAAAGGTCAGTTAACTTTTGGTGATCAGTTAACCGCAGAAGTTATTGCTGAATCAAGGCAACAAACAGCCATTCATCACTCAGCAACCCACTTACTACATGCTGCTTTACGTCAGATTTTGGGTGATCATGTCACACAAAAAGGTTCTTTGGTTGATGAGCAAAAACTGCGTTTTGATTTTTCTCATTTTGAACCCATTCAGCAACAACAATTAGACAGCATAGAGCAACAGGTTAATGCTCAGATTATGATGAATAACTCTGTTGATACCACCATTGCCGCCATAGACGATGCTAAAAAAATGGGTGCGATGGCTTTATTTGGTGAAAAGTATGGCGATAAAGTTAGAGTTTTAAGTATGGGGAATTTCTCCATAGAACTTTGTGGTGGAACTCATGTAAAACGAACAGGTGATATTGGTTTATTTAAGATCGTATCAGAAACAGGTGTCGCATCAGGTGTTAGACGAGTTGAAGCTGTGGCGGGTCAATTGGCAATCAATGTCGTTAACCAAAAAGAAAAAACTTTGTCAATTTTGGCAAACTTGTTAAAAACCAATCAAGAAAATATTACCGATAAAGTTCAGCAAGCCATTGAAAAAAATAAACAACTTGAAAAACAACTCAGTACACTTCAATCTAAAATGGCGAGTAGTACAGGATCTGATTTGTCATCAAAAGCTGTAGACTATAATGGTTGCTACATCCTTGCTGAACATATTGAAGGGGCTGATGTTAAAACGCTACGTGATCTCATGGATCAACTAAAGAATAAATTAAAATCAGCAATCATCGTATTAGCGACGGTTAAGGATGATAAAGTTGTTTTAATTGCTGGCGTGACTAAGAACATGATTAAACAAGTCAAAGCGGGTGCATTGGTGAACATGGTTGCAACACAAGTGGGCGGTAAAGGTGGTGGTAAACCAGAAATGGCACAAGCGGGTGGTAAAGATCCGAAAAATCTGGAAAATGCCTTAAAGTCGGTCGAAGTATGGGTTAAAGCTGAGTTGAGTAGCTCGTCTGCTTAAACGAAACTTATCCCCAGCGGGATAAAAATAAACTGTAAAAGTGAATATGTAATATGGCATTGATAGTACAAAAATATGGTGGAACATCGGTTGGTACAACTGAGCGAATATCAAGTGTTGCAGAAAGAATCATTCGTACTAAAGAACAAGGTCATCAAGTTGTTGTAGTGGTATCGGCAATGAGTGGTGAAACCAATCGTTTGTTGAAATTAGCCAGTGACATTGATGAAGGTCAGTATCCTCGTGAAATGGATGTTTTACTGTCAACGGGTGAACAAGTGACCATTGCCTTGCTCAG
>JABHHM010000423.1 GCA_018671575.1 Methylococcales bacterium
AAAGGCGGACAAAAATACAAGCAAGTTGGATGTTTATTTATTGCGCATCCCCTTATCTTGCTGTTACCAACGATTTGGTTGTTTACGAGAAGTGTGGAAGATACGCAAAATTTCTATTCTTTTAAGCCGTGGACGAACACGATAGTGAATAATATATCTAGTATTTGGAACAATGAGTTCATGTGTTCCAGGTATTCTTCTTGGATGACCAAGAGAAGGGTTTTCAGATAATAAATCAATGCTATCTTTGATACGTTGTACAACTAAGTATAGCAGTATCTTCCTCATCTTTTGCGATGAACTCAGCTTCATCATTAAAATTTTGTAATGCTTTACGTAGCCATTTAATTTCCATTAGTTGACCATTTATCAAATGTGCTTTCTACTTCAGAATCACTGGCAAAGTCTTCATTATCAGCTTCATCAATAGATTTTTGAAGTTCCATAATTTGCCATTCGTTTAAATCAACAAACTTACTCATACATCAAAGTATATAATATATACGTAATTTATGTGACTATATTTTAGTTGCATAAATATCGAATTAATGAGCCACAATTTAAGGTTTCACTAAACTTTCCTTTTTTTGGACTTTTTTATTGCAAAAAAAATCATGGTAGAATTAGGCTTAAAAAGTCCCATTTACTCGTATCAAAGTGATTAAACTAAGCTCTACTATGACCTGCTATCGGTAGATCATTAATATCAATTATTTTGCCTTTTTTCTCTAGTTCAGCACGAATATTTCCATAAATGATAAGCCGTATAATTGTCATATTGTGAGACTTTTTGAGATTCTAGTTTTTGAAACGAGTTAATGGATTTTTTAAGGCTGATTCTGCCGTGAAATGAATAGAAATTAAGTATGTCCCAAAATCAGGAAGCTTTGTTGAAATAACAATTTTTTGGCTAAATTTATCGAAGCACTATCGACCTTTTCCTACAAAATCAATCCACTTTTGCGACTATTTCAAAACCACCTGTCATCGTATGATGGTTACACATTTTAGATAGTCATCAACACAACACAGGAGTTCGATTATGAAAACAATTCAATCATTATTACTTGCCACTTTATTGTCAATCGGTTCAATGGCCACTTTTGCAGGCCCAGTCAACGTCAATAGTGCAAATGCTGAAGATATAGCAGAATCCTTAAATGGGGTTGGTAATAAAAAAGCATTGGCAATCATTGCCTATCGTTCGACTCATGGTGAGTTTACAACCATTGATTCTTTGATTCAGGTAAAAGGTATTGGGGAGAAAACGGTATCGAAAAATAAGAACTTAATTCTTCTAAAATAGATTAAGTCAGTGCCTCGTTAAAGCAATAGATGTCATTGGCGAGGCAAAACATTATTTATAATATGATTGGTGAATATTTAACTCGCCTCATCAAGGAATCTCAATATTGAACAAAGTAAAATTATCATTTAAACTGAAATTAATGGATTAAGTTTAATTGATACTTTTTAAAACTAAAACCATAAAGGGTGACTCATGCTACAACCAGAAGACATCGAATATATTAAAAACCACATTGGTGAATGGCTTTCTGACAAAAGCTTATCAAGCCCACCTGTCGTTTATGAAGTCGAATTAAGAGAAAGAATGGTACGCGTTGAAGAAGAACTAAAGCATCAACGTGAATTAATGCTACAAGGCTTCAAACAAACTGATAAACGCATTGACCAGATAGATAAGCGTATTGATCAGATGGATAAACACATTGAACAAGTCAATAAAAACTTTGAACAAGTTGATAAACGTTTTGAGCAAGTAGATAAACATTTTGAACAATTCGACAGGCATTTTGATGCGATGACTCGCCGAATTGACCGTTTTATGTTTTGGTCTTTTGGGGTTACCGTGTCTGTTGGTGGTATTATTATTGCCACGTTAAAACTTTGGCCAAATTAGTGCGCCAAATCATATAAACAAATGACCATAAAACATGGTGTAAAATTTGTAGTGATTTAGTTTAAAAAAATTATTCGTAGGCATATTTTGGTTGAAATGTTAGTTGTGTAGTTTTTTTAGATATTTTGATGACTAATACAAATATCTGACCCTTTGTTAAAGATCAAAGGTTATAATTTTGGTCATGGAGAAAAACATTTATCATCTTTGCTTGTAAAAAGCGCAAAAAA
>JABHHM010000135.1 GCA_018671575.1 Methylococcales bacterium
ATATTTTCAATACTGTTTCGAAGCTACGAGATAATTTCTAGTCAAACATAAATTAAATGTTAATTTATGATAAAATCACTTAGAGCATAATCCATGCCAACATTAACTCTTATTTTTTTAATTGATTATACCGAGCCTCACAAGGGTTTATACTTACTTATTCGGAGCTATCTTGTTCAAACATAGAGCAACGCACCAGAGAAGCGCGTTATTTTACCGCTTTATTTTGGTGCAACCCACATCAAACCAGCAAATTAAATATCAGAGGAAACCATGTTAAACCCGAAAATATTAGATGACTTATCCAAACAACTGGCTGACTTAACTCCGCCAAGCTTGCAAAAATTCAAAACTGAATTAGAAGAAGCTTTTCACCAAAAATTACAAAAAACATTTGAAAAACTTGATTTTGTTACTCGTGAAGAATTTGATATTCAGTCGGAAGTTTTAAACCGCACACGACAAAGATTGGAACAACTGGAAAAAAAGCTGGATGAACTAGAGCAAAAGCTATAAATAAATTAGGACAACCTAAAAATGCCATTATCAATCATCTACTGTCGTGCTTTAGAAGGGGTAAAATCCCCTTTAGTCACCATTGAAGTACACATCTCAAATGGTTTACCAGGAATGTCTATTGTTGGCTTACCTGAAACGGCCGTCAAAGAAAGTAAAGACAGAGTCAGAAGTGCCCTATTAAACTCACAGTTTAAGTTTCCTGACCGACGAGTCACTGTTAATCTAGCTCCTGCAGATATTCCAAAAGAAGGCAGTCGATTTGACCTGGCGATTGCCATCGGTATTTTAGCCGCATCAGAACAAATATCGACAGAGACCTTATCAGACTATGAATTCATTGGAGAACTGGCATTAAGTGGTGAAATACGCTCAGTTAATGGCATATTACCCAGTGCCATTCAATGCACCAAAGATAAACGCTCAATCATTACCGCCATTGACAATGCCAAAGAAGCCTCCTTAACTGAACGTACGGTAGTTTATGGTGCCAAACATATCTTAGATATTTGCCAGCACTTGAGCGGACAAAAGAAATTATCCGCTTTTGAAGCGGACACCTCCCACAAAGAAATCAACAATTTATTGGATATTTCAGACATTATTGGCCAACATCAAGCCAAAAGAGCCATTGAAATCATTGCCGCAGGCAAACATAACTTAATTATGTTTGGTCCGCCAGGAACGGGCAAATCAATGCTGGCAAATCGTTTACCAGGTATTTTACCTGAACTAACCGAAGAAGAAGCCTTAGAAGTTGCAGCAATCAGTTCATTACAGAAAAAATTTCAATTAACCGACTGGAAAAAGCGACCTTTTAGAGTTCCACATCATACAGCTTCAGCAGTTGCTCTGGTGGGTGGCGGTAGCAATCCAAAACCTGGTGAAATATCACTGGCTCATCGTGGCGTACTATTTTTAGATGAACTCCCCGAATTTGACCGAAAAGTGCTTGAAGTCTTAAGAGAACCTCTTGAATCTGGCCAGATCACCATATCCAGAGCTTCCAAACAAATTGACTACCCTGCCAACTTCCAACTAATTGCGGCCATGAACCCCTGCCCATGTGGTTATTTAGGTGACTTAAATGATCGTTGCAAATGCACTTCCGAACAAATATCAAGATATAGAGGAAAATTATCTGGTCCCTTAATTGACCGTATTGACATGCACATAGAAATTCCTCCTGTACCTCATAAATTAATACTAAAATCACAAGAGAATTCAACACACGGTGATACAAGTGCTATTATTAAAGAACGAGTAATTCAAGCACAACAAATACAATTGCAACGTAATGGATGCTTAAACGCCCAAATGAACAACCAACAAATTAAACAATTTTGCGAAATAGACGATCAAACACAAAACTTGTTAGAATCAGCAATCCATAAATTTGGTCTTTCTGCCAGAGCCTTTCATAAAATACTCAAGGTTTCACGTACCATCGCAGATATTGAAGCATCGAAAAACATTGCAATTAAACATGCAAGTGAAGCAATTTCTTATAGAAAACTGGATAGAAAAATTTCAATTTAAGGAGTAACTGGGTGGCTTTTGCACAAGATTTTACATCAAATCAATCTGAATCTGCATTAACAGACAGCATTAAACTGATTCGATGCCAGGTAAAAAATTTAGAAAACAATGACAGTATTCGTTATATTGAACTGGAAAACTATAAACTGTGGGAGCAAGTCATGCTTCACAAACATCGATTTCAAATAAAACACCGATCATTGGGTTTATGGATTGACCATACGACCTTCAAAAGCAAAGAAGTTTTCTTTTCATATATTGGAGAAATTGATGAAGTCACTAAATTATCTTTATCGATTCATGACTTAAAATATGGCTATTGCTATAGAAACAATCGTTTTGTCCTAACCAAAGACCTTAAGTTTGCAAGAGAAGCCATTGTTAATCACATCAGTGAAGAAATCAGGTCTTCAGGTGACTATGAGGTAGAAGAAACATTGGGACATTGCATTATTAAAGAAGAAAACTTAGATAATGCAACATTGGGTTTGATTAGAGGTTAAAAAGTCACACTACCCATGAAAAGAGACTCAAGAACTACTACCAATAATAGTATATTTAATATTAACAATGGTCATCACTGATGAATGAGTAATTGTTAATTTTTCGTAACTATTCAGAGGGTATCAAAATTCTCTGAAAAAAACACGTAAAATCTCTGTAGCTGTTCAGGTTACCCCTATTTTTCTCCAGTTCAAGGCAAAAAA
>JABHHM010000310.1 GCA_018671575.1 Methylococcales bacterium
ATTGTAAAAATCCGTAAGCATAATTTGAAATTTCAGGTGTGAATTATTTTTTTACAAATAAACTTATCAGAACCTGAAAATCAATTATTTTTGGGATGGGAGAGTTTTGTTCTTGACAAAGGTATTGCTAATGGGTGACCCCTTTACTTTCCATATACTTTTATGACTCTTTCATTTCTTCTAAATATTCTTTAGCTCTATCAATTAATATTGGAGTTATCTTTTCAGAATGTATGGTTTTATTAAAATACTCTTTGGCACTACGCATATTTTTTTCAACACCCCTACCATAGTAATACATCTTCCCCATTTCTAGCAATGAATCATCATCACCTGTTTTTATTGATTCTTTATACCAATAAATCGCTTTTTTATAATCCCCATTCTTTTTATACATATCAGCTAAATTATGCAAAGCAACAGGACTTCCATTTTCGTGTGCTTTCTTGTACCAAAAAATTGCTTTATTAAAATCTCTTTTTACACCAAGTCCTCCCTCATAAAATATTGCCACATTACCTTGAGAACTAACGTCCCCTAATTCAGCAACATACAAAAAATTTTCAAACGCCAACTCTAATCTTCCTTCATCCCAATACTGGCTCGCTTTTACAAATAAACTATCAATATTTACTTTACCAGTTTTTTCATCCATAAGTTAATTCCCACATGAATCTTGATTTATAGATCCACAATTAGGCCCACCTAGCATTTCACATGGATGAGTAGCAATTTCTGATGGAATAATTTGCCACGGAATAAACCATTCAAATAAACTAGGGTCAATAAAGCCCTCCTGATTATTTGGATAATCATTTGGTTTTTGCTTTTCGATTTTTTTACCTGTATGGGGATCAGTAAATATCACCTTGTTTGGATCAGTTGGATGATCTTTATAATGTTTCCATTTGTTAGGAGTACCTCCAGCACTTCCAGCTTTTTTTCTCTCACCTTTACCTCCTTTCCCACCACCTCCAAATTTAGGTAACAACCCATCAGAATCAATGTAGTTTATCGGGTCATTATGAGTATAAACAAATAAATTAGTTCCAGCATCAAATCTAATGGGATCTTTTGCCGTCCAACGTCCTATTTCTGCCAAATAATCCCTTGCACCAAACCTTGTTAACTTTGTATCATAATCATAAATTCCACCTGCATAACCAAATGGCTGAAACCCTTGATTCGTATCCAAAACCATCTGCCCATACTCATCAAATTCCATTTGTTGAACCACGTTTCCAGTTTCGGTATTAACCACCATTTTAGGACTTCCAAGGTGGTCGGAAATAATTTTGTAAATCACTCCATTTTTAATCATGTAACTTGGAATATTAATTTTATCTGCATAGACAAAAGTGGCAATTACATTCCCATCTTTATCAAGTTGTGCGACTGGATTCAGATTATCTTTGTAGAGAAATCCACGAATAAACTGGTTATTGACCAGTTTGCCAATGCGCCTATTTTTGGCATCAACGAGATATTTAATTGTTGTGCTATTTGGCAACATGACGAGCCTTAAATTTCCAAAAACATCGTAATCGTATTGTGTAACGGCATTACTTTGAATATTTTTCTTAGTTTTGAGTTCACCATTTTGGCTATAGGTATATTTGAAATCCCCATATTGCTTTAATCTATCTTGATCATCAAAAGTGGCATTTTTTGTGCTTGTAGATGTTATTAATTGCTCACGGTTACCATTTTTATCGTAGCTATAGGTTGAAATGAGTACATTATCTTTGATGACCGTTTCAAGTCGTCCTGAGGTGTCGTAGCTGTATTTATAGTCGTGGGAAATGCCATTTTGTATTTCTATTTTTTGCTTGATTCGACCCAACTTATCTCTTTGGGGATAGCTAACCTTGTAGATTTCTTGATTATTGTAATTCACCGTATAACTTTTAGTTTCTCCAAACTGGCTGGTTAACCATTGATCAGAAATATTATTTAATTCCGTGCTTTCAAGTAGCCCATTTTCGGTTTTTCGATTAAGTATCAAGTCACCCGCTTGAATTAACAAAGAATCATTATCGTATTGATAAGTAATTGTGGGGTCATCATTGACACCAAGATTTTTCAATCGAAAATTATTATCAAAAGTAAATTTTACTTGTCCATTTAGGATGCCTGACCAGGTTTCACTGGTTTTCAGAAAACCATCATAACCAAAACTTAAACTATCATTATCAGGTGTTGTAATATTATCAAGTTGCCCCGTAACTGGTCTGTATTGATAATTCAAACTACCTCTAGGTGTAATGATCGTTTTTAATTGCCCTGTCGTTTGATCATATTCAAAGTCAATTATTGTATTGTTAGGAAGCTGAATCAGCTCTAATTGTTGATCTTTATTGTATTGATAACTTGTATTGGTTGGCAAGGTGTCGTCTACTTCGGGTGGAAAATAAGTTTTCAACTGATTCATACCTGTAAAGTCAAATTCATGCAATGGCTTTTCAGGCGGTGTAATGCTCGTCAAATTACTATTTTTATCGTACCCGTAACTGATTAGTCGGCTACCCGATAATTCTTGTTGCTTTAAACGTCCGATAGAGTCATAGACTGGAAATATAGTCACTTCATTTTCAGCATTGGTGATGGATTTTAAAGTGCCTTCTGGATGATAACTGAATTGTGTTAATCTGACATCATTACCGTCACCCACTGTAATGGTTTCTAATTGACCTAATGTATTGTAAGCATACAGAGAGCTTGCAAGCCCTGTCCTTTCTTTTTGAGTTAAACGTCCATTTTTGTCGATAGTTATTTTACTTAATCTATTTTCAGGTGACGTTAATATAGTTGTTCGATTTGAAGCGACATAATGACTTCGAAACAATCGTCCATTGATAGTAACGTTATTCGTGAGGCTTTCTAAACTCGACAAATCATTTTTATCAAGAAGTTTTGCAGATTTTTCACGAGTAGTTTTTTGAATTAGGTTATTTGGTGTCGTGAGGATAGATTCTTTAATAAAGGGCGCATGAACTGAAAAGATAGGATCATACCCAAGTTTTTCTTCAATAATCGTACCATCAGGATTAATTGTTTTTTTATCATTACTAATAATAGAACGAATAACTTCTTTCTTTGAACCGTCAGGATAAGTAGTAGTGCGTATTTTATTAATGAGACCAGGTTTTTCCTGAGAATTATCAATATTAAAAATCGTAGTACGCCCTAATTTTGATGTTTTTGTTACCTGATAGCCATCATCTAATACCTTTCTTGTCAACGACCAAGAGCCACCAATAGGATTTTCATCATATTTCAACCTTCCTTGATCATCATACGAATAATAGTGAATTTGTAGTTTTGCATCCTTTAGTGATTTTAACAGCCCTCCATTGTAGTATGTTAATTTAATTGTTTCATTTTCTGTATTCTTCACACTTTCAAGATAACCATCTGAGTTTAAAGTAAGGAATGTTTTTTGCCCTTTTGAGGAAGTAATGGTAATTTTATTATCGGATCGAGTAATTTTTGTTAATTGATTATCACGATCTTTGACACCAATTAGTAGCCCTTGATCATTATAATAAAACTCATAAATTACTGACCCAGTGACTGCATTAATAGTTTTTAAGTGCCGCCCATATCTATTAAAAACATATAATTCATCAGCAAGCTTAGATGGAATAACTATATCTGACAAACTGGATTTTGAGTATTTATTTTCAGAATTTCTATAATAAATACTATTTACTACATATCCAGCAGAATAATATATATCATTCATTTTTCCTATTGCAATTCCACCAAAAATACCTACATTTAATAATTTCACATCTCGTACTGAGCCCCCTTCTATTTCTTCTGCTGAATATTTTCCCATGCCTGCAATCATAAAAACAAAACCGTCAGGCCTTATACTTATAATTCTAGGCGTGATTTTTTCAATTTGACCTCCATTATCAATAATATAAATTGTTCCATCCTGGCCAATATCTATGGTCAATATTTTCATAAATCGAGCATTTATTGCTAAACCACCTTCACCTTCTGCACCACTTTCATCCGATCCTGCAATAGTAGTAATTATTCCATTAATACTAATTTTTCGAATTTTGGTGTTTTCTGCTACATATATATTTCCATCTTTATCACTTGTTATATCGCTTATAGTTGTAAAAATTGCATTTATTGCTAATCCGCCATCACCATAGTTTTCTTCATCCTCACCTAAACCCGCAATAGTTGTAATAATACCATCTACACTCACTTTTCGAATTACTGTTCTTTTTGAATCACTGGCACTAAAATATAAGCTGCCATCAAAAGCGACATGAATCATAGTTGAATAAATCATTGCATCCACAGCAAGTCCATTTTCGCCATTAATTGCATCACGACTGCCAAGACCATTTCCTGCTACGGTTGATATTATTCCATCTGAATTTACGTAACGAATTCGTTCATTACGACTATCCGCAATATAAATACCACCATTAGGACCTATATCAATATCTGTTGGATTAAATAAATTGGCATTTATTGCTAAACCACCATCTCCGCCAAATCCACCCTTACCAATACCAATAGGACCAGAGCCAGCAATTGTTGAAATATTACCATTTGTATCTACTTTCCGTATTCTATGATTAAAATAATCTGCTATGTATAAACTACCATCACCTCCAATAGCAACTCCTGTTGGTGAATTTAACCATGCATCAGTGGCTTTTTTAATATTACCTAAATAGCCATTTGCGCCATGTCGTCCTGCGACTTTGCGTATTTTAAAACCATAATCATTTAGGCTTTTTTTACTGCCATCACCTTTTAACAATAATTGCGAAGTAACATCAATTGTGTGATGCATGGTTGCATTCCATCCTCCGAAAGAAGAATTTCTAAAAAAAGTCAAGTTTGATCTATACTCTTGCCATACAGTAATAGGATTACGTGCTTTAACATTACTTGTCTTTAGTTGACCTGACGGGTATCCAAAGCTTTTTGATACATTTGGAGGCAAATAATAAAACCCTTTCTTGTATTGATGACCAATTCTAATAAGTACACTCTGAGCACCTGATAATGTCCTGCCATAAACATCTTTTCCATCCCAGACAAAACTATATTTTTGATTTGGCAATGGATCAAATTCTTTGTACATTTTACGACCAGCAATAACTATTTCCAAACTTATTTTACTTACATTTTTTGGAACATTATTCCCAGAAAGAATAATATTGAGTGTATGTTCGGTTTTTCTTCCAGAAACACGGTCACTACTATAACGCAATGACCATGATTCTTTATTCACTACAATAGTTTCACCTAAAACCTGATTTTCACACTGAATTATAGAACCACTTTCACATTCTGGATCAGGCTCAGGCTTTTCTTTTTCAGGCTCTTCTTCCTCGGGAGGTTCACAATTTCCTTCACAATCCCGACCATAATTAAAATCATATGTACTAAAATGTGTTAACGGAACTCGCCAAAGTGTTTGTCCCGATTGATACAAACCTGCCAATTTAATTTGTTCATTTTGGTTTATACCGAATGTTGACAAAGTTGTATTATCCTCTGCCTGTTGATCACCATCTATATCAATATTTGCCTTTCCATTTTCTATTGATACTATTTCAATCACTCGACCATTTTCAGAAGCAATCCATGCATTTTTATCATTATCATAATAACCTGATGGCACAGGAGTTCCTACTGGAAAACCAAGAAAGTTTTCGACGTAATAAGGTATTGGCTGGTTAAATTCCACATCTTTACCATTAACTTTAATGCCTTCATTCAACACTTCATCAGTGGTCAACTCAATGGCATAAGTATAATCGGTATTGGCGGGCAAATTAGCGGGCATTGCATTCACACCCTTATCACCCACGGTGTATTCTGTAATATGAACATTCATTTGATTGAGCTGTTTTTGAGTACCATCTTTTAATGTAATGGTTGCGGTGGTATTTGGCGGAAAAAGAACAGTTCCTTGGCGAGTACCATCTTTGTCTGTGACGGCTTTGTTTTGTGCCACTTGAATGACATTTGGCTGAGTCAAATCAATGGTTGATACTTCTGTGCTAATGGGTAGCATAGCCACATTAGGCAATACAACATATTCTTGCCAAGGTGCTAAAACTTTACGTTGTACGGGTGGATATCCTGTTTTGTTAAATTGAACAGTGACATACCCTCCACCATTAACCACCATATCAAACATGCCATCGGCACGGCTTTTGGTTTGCCCGAATTCTTCATGATTATGAATGGAAATGGTCACACCTGATAAAACACTGCCATCGGTATTGGTTACTTTGCCTCTTAACAAAACAGTACGTTTGGCTTCAATCGTCCCTGGCTCTACGCCTGTTTGAATCGGATTTTCACCTTGATGGATAAAAATAGTGGCATCACTCACACTGGTCGAACCATCTTTTACAATTGGCGGTGCTTCTTTTTCTGGATCAGGTGGCAAATTTGGATCTTGTGGTTTTTTAACAGTAACGGTTACCGATGGACTTTCATTACCCGCAAGATCACTCACAACAATAATCAATTCATCATCTAATTGTGCATTGATATTACTTAAAAAAGCACCGTTTTGATTGGCTGTAACGTTTGTAATGACCGATGTTCTGCTGTTTTGAATACGCACCAACATTTGTGCTTCAACACTGTTGTTTTCACCTGTAATAACGGTATTTTCTGACTCAATGATTGCGGTAATTTTCTCAACATCTGGACTGACAGGTGACTGACTATCCAATGTGATTTTAAATGTTTGTGATGTTGATACACCAGCTGTATTGGTTGCAGTAATGGCAAAAGTATTTTCGCCTTCTCGTAACACAACATCCGTCGTAAACTTATTGTTGTCTATCAATGGAAGTTTGAATACATTGGTATAATTACTTGCCTGATGGTTCAATGTCACATCGGCTAAAATATTTAAAGTACCTGAAATAGTGAGTTCTTTGATGTTGGTGATGGTTGAATTATTGGGTGTTTCGATGGTAATAATAGGATCAGGAATTATTTCAGGTTCAACCACAAATGTTGCCATGGTTACTACAGAGACATTACCTTGAACATCATTAATTTGGGTAGTGAGGATATTTTCACCATCGGGTAAATCATTGGCTAACGGGCAATTGATTTGTTGTTGACTGTTTTGGCAAGTCGATGATATTGAAAGCCCGTTAACCGTTACTTCGAGTGAATTAAAATTGATGTCATACGATCCCGACTGGGCAGACATCATAATGGTGGGTCTTGATTGAGTAATA
Organism: Methylococcales bacterium; assembly: GCA_018671575.1. Lineage (GTDB taxonomy): Bacteria > Pseudomonadota > Gammaproteobacteria > JABHGC01 > JABHGC01 > JABHHM01. Next base: position 7,254 of record JABHHM010000310.1, read on the forward strand.
ATGTCACCTTGTTTGGGCGAAATAAACTGTATGACAGGTATTTCAATGGGATTATTGTCATTACTCAAAAAAGCCAGTGCTTTGATTGGTTTTTCATTGCGAGGATAACGCTCATTTTGTATTTTTTCACAATCACTATTATATTGAGTAATTGTCGAATGATTGGCTGCCCATAAGCCATCATTGGATGGCATAACCACCATATCAAGCAAACGTCCATTGCGTTTTATTTTGCATTGTTGAGTCGCTTTATCCTGATCGACAGCATAACGAAATAGGCTAAACCAGTTAACACCCCACAAGTTCCCTTGATGGTCGGACAAAATACGTTGTAAATAGTAATGTCGATGCCGTGACTGTAACTTGCCATCCATCGTATAACGAGTTAAACCATTGCCAGCAACCCAGAGCTGATCCAGTGACTCATCATAGGCAATGTCTATGATACGGGTATGAATAGCATTAAATGCTGATGGAGACTTAACGCCCTCATCATCTACCTTGAAAATGTGTTTTTTATTAGCGATCCATATTAACTGGCGAGTATTGTCTCTGACCATGCCACGTACCGAAGTCTTCATCTCCACTGTTGTTATTAATTTGGCTTGTAAATCATACAAATACAGTTGATTTCCAAGTGCAAGAAATACTCGTTGTTTATCAGGCACAACAATTAAAAAGCTATTTTTACGGAATAACTCATAAGGCATTTTTAATTTATTTTTCTGTTGATTGGAGCGTTTCTCATATTGAATGAGTTTTTGTTCAATGGGATTATTGTCCAATGGCACTTCAACAGAAAAAAGTTCATCTCCATTTAAAGCAGTCACTGTTAAGATTCCAAGACCATATCGCCAAGTTGTTTGATTAACTGCGTCAAAAGCAATGACTTTACTGCCATGTTCATCAGGTTGACGGGAAATTTCCTCAATAGTTTCAGGATTTAACTGAAAAAGTTGATTGTCTCTGGATAAAATGAGTGCTTCATCATCATTTGCAAAAATAGGAGGAATTGTTAAAAAGGTTAGTGCCGTGACTAATAAATGAGTAAAGATGATGACAGGAGATTTCATAGAAAATCTCCCGTTTTGTTTTGTTTTGTTTTGTTTTGTTTTGTTTTGTTTTGTTTTGTTCAGAACATGTAGCTAATAGCATCAAATATCCTCATTCATTTTTTTTAGTAATTGGATGATAGTTTGTTTTTGAGAAAATAATATAAAAATTCATCAATTATTCAAATAGTCGACAGAAGCAACATTTATAAACACTAATATTTCTTCTTCAAAATAAGCAACCCATCCTTATTTTCCATATTCAATTTACCCAAAAAAGACATCCCCAGTAATGCCTGTCGAGGACTATCACTATCATGTACCACTGCATCAATATTATATAAACGAATGGTGCCTACTTGGACAGATTTTAATTTTAATTGATAACCCGTGGTGTAACCATTTGCGGTACTGAGTCCGATTTTAGTTCCTTTGTAGCGAAAAGGAATTCCCAGTTTTTTGGCATGATTGGCATTGAGCGCAATGAAAGTCGCCCCAGTATCGACTAAAAAATCAATCAATTGACCATTGATACTGCCTGGCGTATGAAACATGCCGTATTTATTTTTTAAAATACGGACTTTCTTACTTTTGGGTTTACTGTAGGTAATTTGACCTTGTTGTCCTAATGAATAATTTTCTTTAACGCCACCAACCGATAAAACGGCCTGATTATTTTTTATTTTATGTAATATAACACCAGAATAAGCCACGCCTTTGGTTAAAACTTTTCGTTTACCATCAATTTCAACCACCGCTTTTGATTTGCCTAACAAACCCAACAACACCACTTTTTCAGCAGCCACATTAACCGAGGAATATCCCGTAGCGATGATAAAGACTAACAGTTTAATCAACCTTAAATAGTGGTTCATTTTATGAATCTTCTACATTTTTTTGAGTACCTTTTCCTGCTTTTTTCCATGGACATTTTCCTTTCTGTTTTACTTAAAACAACCCTTTTGCCATTTTCATCAAGATCATAAAGAAAACCTGCATTTTCTTTGACTCGAAGACTGTCTTTCATGTTATAACAAGTACGTTTCAGTCGTTTTACTTTATCCTTTTTTTTAAGTTCAACTGCTTTACGTTTAAGTCTTTCCGTACTAAAAGACTGCAATAGTTTTTTTTGTTTTTCTAGGCGTTTTTTATAGTCATTGCCAGAGTTACTCTTGTCAGACCAAGTTTGATTAATTTGAACCTTTTTGGCTTTTTGACTGGTTGTTCTATCGCCAAAATGTACTTGGCCATTTTTATCGACCCATTTATAAACCCCTGCATTAGCTTGCCAATGAAACAGACTGCAAAACAAAATAAACAGCCATTTATTTTTACTAATCGTCATATTGTTAATCCCGAAAAAGCCATCAATTTCATGACTTAAAACTATCAGCACTGAATGAACTGACAGCAATCACTTCACTTTTTAGACGATAAGCCTGTCGTAAAAGGTTCGCTTCTTCTGCCGTTAAAATTCCTTTATCAATGGTTTGATTGATCAATTCTTCATAAGAGTTAGATTTTATCTCTCCACGTTTTTTAGCCGCACTTAATTTTTTATGTAAGGGAGCAGATTCAATGCTTTTTTCCAGCGCAATGTCTAATCGCCCAGTGGCATCATCAATATTTTTGGAGAGATAAATACCTGAAGTCAAACGATCTCTAATATCAGACGGTTTACGAATTAAATCAGCCACTTTTTTACCCAAATTATCCGATGGTTTACTGAAAGGAAAACCTGTTGGAAAAATGGCAATTCGCAAAAACCAAGCGGCAGGTCTAAACGGCAGATTTTGAAATAAGTCGATATAACTTTGTTGAATTTTATACAAACTATCCTGACAACTCCATTTGAGAATATCTTCCTCATCTTCAGGACGACCTCGTTCCTCAAAGTTTTTCACAACGGCAGATAAAATATAAAGCTCACTTAATATATCCCCTAATCTGGCTGAAATTTTTTCTTTTCTTTTCAAAGCACCACCCAAGGTTGACATACAGGTATCGACAGTTAATGCATAACCTGCACTCATCCAACTCATGTACTGAAAATACCTTTCTGATGGGCCATGAACAGGAGACGTTGCAATCCACCCACGAGTCAAACCCAAGGTAAATGCACGGGTTTTATTACTGATATAAAAGCCAATGTGTCCAAAAAAAGCATCATCAAAATTGATCAACGCTTGTTGCCTGTCTTTGTTGGCAGTGGCATTGATTTCTTTTAACACAAAAGGATGACAACGAATCGCGCCTTGACCAAATATGATCATACATCGAGTTAAAATATTTGCACCTTCTACGGTAATACAAACAGGAATTGCTTGATAAACCCGACCAATAATATTACGTGGGCCCAAACAGATACCACTTCCCCCATGAATATCCATCGCATCATTGACAATGGATCGCATATTTTCGGTTAAATGATATTTTATAATGGCAGAGATGACCGATGGATTTTCACCACAATCCAAAGCACTTAAAGTCAGCAAACGAGCCGCTTCCATTTGATAAGTTTTGCCTGCCACTCGTGTTAATACTTCTTCTATGCCTTCAAAATTCCCAATTGGCGTATTAAATTGAGTTCTGACCATTGAGTAAGCCCCAGTAAAACGACTGACAAATTTTCCTGCCCCTGTACTCACCGCTGGCAACGATATACCACGACCATCAGACAAGCTTTCCATCAACATGCGCCAGCCTTTGCCAACATTATCAACACCACCAATAATCCAGTCTAAAGGAATGAAAACATCTTTGCCTTTATTGGGGCCATTTTGAAAGGCGACATCCAATGGATTGTGTCGATCTCCAATATCAATTCCAGGTAAATCTGTTTTTATTAAAGCGACCGTAATACCCAAATCTTCTTTGTCACCGATTAAATGATCGGGATCATACAATTTGAATGCCAAACCCAACAAAGTAGCTACGGGACCTAATGTGATATAACGTTTTTCCCAGTTTAATTTAATACCTTTAATTGTTTTACCATCAAATTCACCTTCACAAACAACGCCAGTATCGGGCATTGCTCCTGCATCACTGCCTGCTTCTGGCCCAGTTAAAGCAAAGCAGGGAATTTCAATGCCTTTGGCGAGTCGTGGTAAATAATAATTTTTTTGTTCATCTGTGCCATAGTGATGCAATAATTTACCTGGCCCAAGAGAATTTGGCACCATCACGGTTACCGCGGCGGTAACACTTCGGCTAGAGACTTTAACCACCACTTCTGAATGAGCCATGGCAGAAAATTCAAGCCCACCATATTTTTTAGGAATAATTAAGGCAAAAAAACCTTTATCTTTGAGAAACTGCCAAATTTCAGGTGGTAAATCAAAATCATCATGGGTAATTTTCCAGTCATCAATCATTTGGCATAATTCTTCGACAGGGCCTTTTAAAAATTCGGTTTCTTCATTTGATAATCTCGGCATCGGGTAATTGAGTAATTTATTCCAATTGGGAGCGCCACTGAATAACTCACCATCCCACCAGATTGATCCTGCATCTAATGCCTCTTGCTCTGTTTGCGACATTTTGGGTAATATTTTCTTAAACAAAATCAATAAAGGACGACTAAAAACTCGTCTTCTAACGGGTTTATAAAAGAATAAACTCATGAAAACCAAATAAGGAAGCCAAACCAGCAAACTATCTAATTTGAATTGCCAGCAGAGGGTTAAAAATGTAATCAGGCTAACCCAAACACGATGTGATGCTCGCAAATAAGCAAATCCCCAAAACATGCCAATGGTGACGGTTATTAAAAACCAATAAGTTTCCATGTTGAAATTCCTTTTATTTAATTTTGAGTTGTCACTTGCTTATCAGGTGTAAATCGTTCTTTTTCATCATTATAAATTACCCCGTCTTGAGACCAAGGTAGTTCACGATAGATTGAATAATCATCAATTCCCAAATAAGGGTATTTTATGATGTCAAAATAAGGTGAATAATCGAAATCTTTGGGAGAAAATAATTTTGGGTTTCGTTTAAATAACCGAACGGTTCCATCATCCTTTTTTTCTACAAAGGGTAAAATGGGGTAATTAACCGTGGTAAATGCCTCAGCAATCATACTGGAACAAACGGTTCTTGTTGGTTTTCCTGCATTGTGTTGAAACAAACTGGAACGCCAACGTCGTGGTAAAATTGTCCAAGGAAATAGAAATCTTGCCAAGTCCAGTATTTGCCTTAAATCGTACTGAGTTCCTAGTTGATCGACACAATAAGCGATCACATTTTGCCCATCTTTAGGTGAAAGCCCTTTGGGTCGACAAATTCTTAAATGATCTGCGCGATATTTGGTAATGGATTCAACGATCGTCCCTTGCCCCAACATGGCTTCAACAATGAGTTGCTCATTGGGGTCACCATGATAAAACGACAAAACACGATGCCTGAGATCAGGGTCTTCAATGTCATAAATCCGCCCAATGTACAAACAAGCATGAGTCCATGATGTTTGGGTAATTACTTTAATAACTTCACTGATCCGACTTCTACCCTCTACCAAAACAACATCACCAGGTTTTAGTTCAAATCTCATGCGATCAATATCACACATAGGAGTCCCTGCAAAATCAGGCTCTTTTAATAACCAATCAACGATTTTTTTTGAAAACCATGATAAGTTTTTTGACATTGTCACTCCATCAGTAGAAATATTAATTTGTTTATTATAAATAAGTATAATTCATTACAACTTTTTAAGTATCTTTTTTAAATCAAAGAAAATCTATAAAAATCACATTACTTGTTTAACGGCTTTATGCTAAATTTATTGATAATAAAAAATATTTATTTTTAAAGGTTTTCACATTAATACTTTGCGTCACTTCATTTTATTGTTTCTATTCATCTCTCAGAATAGTTTCGCATCACTGCTTGATTTACAATTAGGCACATCCATCAGAACCGATGATTTCAGTTGGACAATTGCTGATCAGGATGGAGAACCCAATATATTATCTGAATTAATTTGGTCTGATTTGAACAGTATTTCACTCGATTTTGCTTTGCAACATAACCGACAAGAGCAAGGATTAACCGCCACAATCAATGGATACTATGGCATTATTTTTCAAGGTAAAAATCGAGATGATGATTTCTTAGGCAATGACCGTACAGGGTTATTTTCAAGATCATTCAGTGAGTCAGAAGGCACAACCTCAGAATTTAATGCGTCTATCGGTTATCGCTTCAAAATACCCGATATAATTACCCATAAAAAAGCATTAATCACCCCCTTATTCGGCTATCAACAAGATATTTTAGACATTGAAGATTTTAATGTTAGAGATGTTTTTTCAGCGACGACGACTTCAGGAGCCGTCGGCAAATACAAAGCAAAATGGACGGGCATTACGCTGGGTTTTGATTTATTGCTAGAAATCACACAAAAAGTCAGTAGCTACTTCACCGTTAATTATCATATCTTTGACTTTTTGGGTGAAGCAGACTGGCTACTGAGGTCAGATTTCCAGCACCCTCTCAGTTTTCAACATGAGTCAGATGGGACAGGTTTTTCATCACAATTTGGTTTATTTTATCAACATAATTCACATTTTATTTCTGAATTATCGATTGATTATAAAGAACTCACAGGCAAAAATGGCACAGACACCACTTTTTTAGCCTCTGGCATCACCGCAACCACCCCTCTTAATGAAGTTATTTGGACGTCTTGGGCACTCAGATATAATTTAACTTATCAGTATTAGTATTAGGTAACACGCAATAAATAAACTACCCATATTACGCAGAATTTTTGTTCATCTTCTTTGCCATAAAAATAGGCGTG